>JACKFF010000006.1 GCA_020632595.1 Nitrospiraceae bacterium
AGTTTAGGTGATCCGATCACACCATGTACCATGGTGCTCATTCCTGTCGCGTTACAAGTCATGGGGATGGCCTATGGGATACTGGTTATGGGGATCATGGCTTGGGTAGTGTGGTGACCCACCCGGTTGTGCACGGGGGGCGGGTTTATCAAATTGCAAAAGCGCTTGGCCGGCCGGTGGACTCCTTTTTGGATTTCAGTGCCAGTATTAATCCGTTTGGTCCACCCTCCTCAGTGTTGGAGGCGATGCAGCAAGCCTTACCTTCCTGCGGACATTATCCCGATCCATCGGCTGAAGATTTGCGCATGCGCCTGGCCAAAGAGCATGGAATCTCATCGGACTCGATTGTGTTGGGTAACGGGTCGTCTGAATTGATTCGGATCTTACCTTTGGCTCTGTCTCTTTGCCAGGGATATGTCGCTGGTCCTACGTTCATGGAGTATGAGGCGTCTCTTGATATAGCGGGTGCGCGCTGTACGTATGTCCTGGCTACGTCCGGGGACAAGTATGTTCCTCCCCTGAAACAGCTTTCGCTTCTGGTGGACCGTATCCGCTGCGCCGGTTCTCAGAAGAAAGCGTTCAGAAACGAAGAATCATCTGCGGCTGTATTTGTTTGTAATCCGAACAGTCCGACAGGAAGAGCGGTGACGGCACGATCTCTTCGAACGCTCTATCGGCAAATTGAACAAGCCGGGCTTTGGATGGTGGTTGACGAGGCCTTCATTGATTTTTGCCCCTCCCATTCCCTCATCAAAGAAATTCCGAACGCCAGACGATTGCTTATCCTCAGAAGTTTTACGAAATTTTATGGTATGCCCGGAATTCGTCTCGGGTACTTGGTGGGGGCGCCGGAGACGGTTAACACAATCCGTCGGCTGCTTCCTCCCTGGTCGGTCAGCCATTTTGCGCAAGAGGCCGGTGTCGCGGCGTTAAATGACGTCAAGTTTCGACAGCGAAGTGTGAAGTATATGCAACAGGAACGACAACGATTTATGACGGCGTTACGTGAAGTCCCTGGACTGCGGATTATTCCGGCATCCGCGAATTTTGTGATGGTGGAGTTGCCTTCAAAATGTGTAACAGTCAGTCTTGTTTCACGGCTGACACAACAGGGAATTCTCGTCCGTGATTGTCGGACCTTTTCCGGAATACATCAGCCGTCACTTCGCCTTGCCATTCGCTACCCACGTGATAATAATAAGGTAATCCAGGCCTTAAAAGAGGCATTACGGGACAACTGCAATCAGGAACCGGCAGATGGAGAATTGGCTGAATAAGCCTGATTGTTCCAACAGGGGGATGTTGCAGGGAAAAGCTAAGCGCAGGAGGCACAATAGAATCATGTGTGCTATAACACCTACAGGATACCGGTCGTCACATGATCGGGTGTCTCTGGATGCGGAATAATACATTTTCGTTAAATAGGAATTTTTACAAAGACCACCATGGATAACAGGCATGTCGAATCAATTTAAAAAGATCATCGGGTATCTTCTCGTTGTTTTCCTGGTCATCGGATTTTTTGTGCTGTATCGCTATGTCCAGCCGACAGGGTATCACCTTCCAGATGACCCGCTTGCGTTGGAGGCGTTGGAATTGGTCAAAAATCACCGATCCCGGCAAGGTTATACGCTGGACGAAGCGGTTCAATTAATGGTGGATGATTTGAAAACCAAAGGCATTCCGTTTCATGAAGGAGATTGGCAGGTGGCCGCACAGGGCGAAGATAAATATATGGTACGTAAAATTGTGCGGGAGAAGGGTTCCATGGAGTGGATCGAGCGGGAATATGCCTGGAGAGTGGATAGCAAGGAAAAGTCGATTCGTGTAATCTCGTTAGCCGCCCAACAATTAATGCCGTTTGAGAATTTGCCGCCACTTCCCCATGGCGATCAAATTTCATCCCTTCCAGGCATGATGCTGAAATTACCTGTTCTGAGCGCACTCGAAGAAGAGTCTGCTAAGGACGTTCTTCTCATGTAAAGAGCTTTCTGGGTCTACCTGGATGTCTCGGAGTTGCTGCGTGTGTTGTAGTGATTAGTCAGGGAAAGTGCTTGGTAGGAAGGGAATTTTAAAATTCCAGAGTTTGTAGGATTTTATAATTGCCTATTCTCAGTTGTTGGTGGGGCGACGTGAATGACGCCATCAACCACCTGTACTTCATAACACGGCACGTTCCAGCTCGGGCTCGGGTTTTTTTGGCAAACCCCGGTTTTGATATCAAATTTCCATCCGTGCCAGGGGCATTCGACGAAGTTGCCCTCTACAAATCCTTCTCCCAGTGGCCCTCCGGCATGTGGACAGGTATTATCCAGGGCATAAACCACTCCTTCGACATTAAATAAGGCAATGCCGTGATCCTGGAGCTCAATGCTTTGACAAGTGCCTGGAGGGAGATCTTGAATCTTGGCAACTGGATGAAAGTTCAAGGGCATGGTCATCTCTAAGCGGCAAAAACCCCTAATATATCAACTTCTTCATGCCACAACAAGAGCCAAATGGTCTCTCTTGATTCTCTGGATTCGTCGGTGATATAGGAACAGGGTTTCCTCCAACCTGGCGAGGTCTCTAGAGTACGTTTGTATGGAAATGACTCTCCTACTCAATGCTACCTACGAGCCATTGCGAGTTGTGCACTGGCAAAAAGCCATCAATTTGTTATGGCAAGGAAAAGTCGAAGTCCTTGAATTTTATGATCGGGATATTCGAGGGGTGTCCATTTCCTTTAAATTGCCTTCCGTGATGCGTCTTCTCAACATGGTCAAGCTTCGTTCGAATCATCATGCGGTGAAATTTTCTCGTATTAATATTTTTACCCGTGACGGGTACACCTGCCAATATTGCTATACACGGTTTCGCACCGAAGAATTGACGTTTGATCATGTGGTGCCAATTGCCAAAGGTGGGAAGAAAACATGGGAAAACATTGTGACGGCGTGTTGGCGATGTAATAACCGGAAAAGCGGGCGTGTTCCCCATGAGGCAGGCATGAAATTACTTAAGGAACCCGTCAAGCCAAAGTGGACTCCACGGCTGACCCTCATGATCGGCATCCGCCACGCCCCGGAAAGTTGGCGGGATTACTTATACTGGAATGTGGAATTGGATGCGGATTCCTAAATCCTCCTTCTCTCCTGGGTCCTGATGGTTGTCAGCGGGGCTACATTTTCCTGGTTTCCGGTGATGGACTGCCTACATCGGAATTCCATGCTCTCATAAGAAGCGAATCCGACGCCTTTCTCGGGCCCGAGCAGGAATGGTGGGCAATGAGACGGGGCATCACTACGCTGTCTTTTTTTCCCCGATTCCCTGAAATGCTTATCCATGACCCGAATAGGCAGAACGCACAGGATTTATCTGCCAATCCGGGTCGAACGATTGAGAAATTACGCGTTTGCGCTAGGATACTTCGATGAGAGGAATCGGTGCCCGCTCGGCTTGTTTCCGTAGGCCACAATTGATACACCAGAAAACCAGAAGAGACATTCCTGATTCCATGTCGACTTCTCGATCGAGCAACATCGTTCCTTGGCATTTTTCACAGCGATACATAGATGAATCTCCTGTGGTTCTACCGGTCAGGCTACAGGAGTCGTCAGAATCAACAGGGAAGAAAGCTTACAGGCATTTGGCCGAGAAAATGAATGAGGACCAAAAAAAATGAATACAGCCTTGAGCACTGATTCTTCAGACGCGCTGACTCGGAGTGTGAATAAAAAATTGCATGGTCCTGAATGAAGGAATCCTAAAAAAGAGGGGCAATCTACCATAGGCAAAAAGGTAAAAGCTATGGAATTTAAGTGGGTAAATGAGAATAGATAAGACATCGTCCAGGTTTTAACTTAGTGAGGGAATGGAGTGAAGATTTGAGCTTCATCTGGCGGTTGATCCGGAAGGGTCTGGTAAGAGACCAAAGTCTGATTCTCACGAAAGTGATTTTGATGATGATTCGAAACCAACACTGGTACGGGAGGTTATGAGTTTGGATCTTCAGCCGGATTTTCAGCCCCCTGTTCCCGCAGAGCCCGAATGGGTTTCCTGGACTGATGAACAATTGTTGAATCTCCGGTTGTCCGATTTGAAGCTTCGCATTTCCGGAACCGAATTGGGTCAATGCGTTCGTCAGTTATACCGCGAATTGAAAGATCACGGGTTAGTGTTTCGCCCCCATGTCTGGTTGTCGGACGATTGGTATTCGCCTGATGGCACGCCGGGTCTTGCCGTGCCGTTCTATATGGGGCATCCGCGGTTAGCGAAGCTGGAACTTAATCAAATGTTGGAAGTGGAGGGCGGGACCCCGGAATGGTGTATGCGGATTCTTCGACACGAAACGGGCCATGCGATTGAGAATGCCTACCGCTTACGGCGGCGGCGCAGCCGGCAACAAATGTTCGGGCATACTTCGGTTCCGTATCCCGATTGTTATTTGCCAAAGCCCTATAGTAAAAGCTTTGTGTTGCATCTTGATATGTGGTATGCCCAGAGTCATCCGGACGAGGATTTTGCCGAAACCTTTGCCGTCTGGCTTACCCCGCACTCCCATTGGCGTGAACGTTATGCCGGATGGCCGGCACTAAAAAAACTGGAATATATGGACCGGCTTATGAAGGAGTTGGCGGGGGTTGCGCCGATTGTGACGACCAGGGAACAGGTGGACCCTATTCAGCGACTGCACAAAACGCTCCGGGAACATTATAAAGACAAGCGGGAACGGTATGGGCTGGACTACCCAAACTTTTATGATCGGGACTTGCGGCGTCTCTTTTCCGGGGATCCGGATCAATCCCCAAATCCGTCCGCGGAGAATTTTATCAGGAAATTCAGAAAAGAAGTTCGACGGAAAGTCGCTGCATGGACGGGAGAGTATCAATATACCATTGATCAAGTTTTACAAGATATGATGGCACATTGCCGTGAACGGAATTTGCGATTAGCTGTTCCTGAAGAGCAGGCCAAAGTGGACTTTACGATTTTATTGACGGTGCAAACGATGAACTATTTGCATGGTGGACGGCATCGGGTGGTGTTATGAGAAAGCTTCGTGTCATGGCCCTTATGCATCAGGATCTCGTGCCACCCGACGATGTGGAGCATGCCGATCTGGCTGAGGTTGAATGGAAAACCGAATTTGATGTGGTCTCCACTCTCCGGGATCTCGGCCATGAGGTTATGGCTGTCGGTGTCAGAGATGATTTAAGTGTTATTGATAAGCTGGTAACGGATTGGAAGCCGCACATTGCTTTCAATCTGCTGGAAGAATTCAATGGCAATCCGGAGTTTGATCAAAATGTCGTGTCTTATTTGGAGCTTCTGGGAGTTCCTTATACCGGATGTAATCCCAAGGGGCTTGTGCTTACCCGGGATAAGGGCTGGTCAAAAAAAATTATGGCCTATCACGGCATCCGATGCCCGGAGTTTGTGGTCTATCCACTGGGGCGAGTGATCAAGTGGGCAGACGAGTTTCCCTTTCCGGTCATTGTCAAATCCATTAGTGAAGAAGCGTCCCTCGGCATTTCTCAGGCCTCTATCGTCCATGACGAAGACAAACTCAAAGAACGTGTTGAATTTGTGCATCAGAGTGTAGGCACAAGCGTCATTGTCGAGCGGTACATTGAAGGGCGGGAACTCTATGTGGGCGTGCTAGGTAATCGACGCTTACAAGCCCTGCCGGTTTGGGAGTTGCACTTGAAAAATCTTCCTCCTGATGCGCTGCCGATTGCCACAGCCCGGGTGAAATGGAGTACGAAATATCAAAAAAAATATGGGATTCAATCGGGTGAGGTTGAGGGTCTACATCCTAAGCTGGTGCGGCATATTCAACAAACGGCAAAACGGGTCTTTCATATTTTGGGCTTGAACGGCTATGCCCGAATGGATTTCCGGTTGGATCCCCAGGAGCACCTGTATATATTGGAAGCCAATCCAAATGCTCAATTGGCGTATGGCGAAGATCTGGCTGAGTCGGCTGAACGAGCCGGTATTTCCTATGAAGCCCTGATTCAACGAATTCTGAATATCGGTCTGAGCTGGAAACCTGAAAGCCAACGGTAGCGGGGATTCTGAAAAAAACCTGCCCCAAGCAAAGACGAAAGGAAAGGCGAAAGGGCTGTCGGGCAGGACTGTCTTGTCTCTTGCTCTGAAAATCAGGCTGCAGAATAATTTCCGTGAGTCCCTGGTTTATTTCTTAGAATGGCGCAATTTTCTAAGATTGCTGGGAAATTCGAGAAGGGATTCGTTTATCTGAGCGCAGAGGGTGGTCATGAGTTTTTTAATCCTGCTTGCCAAGTGGCAAGCGCCAATAAAGGAAAGTAGTGAGAGTACAAATGGTATTTCAAATAGAAAACGTTGGGGAATCCGGTTCCAGTCATGAGTTCCTCGTCCCACTCTCCTTGCTGATTCTGATGGGTGAGCAGCCAGTCGATTCCACGATGAACGGGTTTTGAGGTTCGATCGCCAGCCGCCTCAAGTGCAAGCAGAGCCCAGGCTGTTTGTGAAGGGGTGCTTGATGCTGGAACAAATTCCTGTTTTTCATAGCTAGCACAGCTTTCCCCCCAACCCCCATCCTGGTTTTGGATTGAGCGTACCCATGTGGCGGCACGCTGGATGGCGGCGTTTGCAGCGGGGGAGCCACTTGCGCGAAGGCCACGCACGGCGAGGAATGTCCCATAGGTATAATTTACGCCCCAGCGTCCATCCCAACTCCCATCGGCTTGTTGGTGGCCCAGGAGAAATTGGACGGCACGCGCGATTGCCTGGTGTTGGTATGTGTAATCACGCCGGCAGAGTGCCTCTAGCACCCGTCCGGTGATATCCGGACAGCTGGGATCAAGCATGGCATTGTGGTCTGCGAATGGGACCTTATTCAGCAGGGCCCAGTTGTTATCGACATCAAAGGCAGCCCAACCCCCGTCTGAGGATTGCATCCCTAATAACCAATTGATGGCACGACCTTCGGCGCGGGTCTGCCGGTCGGGATCGGAGGCCTTGGCATGTTGTAGGGCCAACAAGACCATGGCGGTGTCGTCGATATCCGGGTAGAGTTCATTCGCAAATTGGAAAGGCCATCCTCCAGGTTGCAAATCCGGTCGCTTGACCGACCAGTCTCCTTTGCGGCGAATCTCCTTGCTTAATAGCCAGTCGGCTGCCCGCTGCATGGCTTGCGGTTCACCAACACCGAGTTCTCCTAATGCAAACATTGAGATAGCGGTATCCCATACGGGGGACAAGCTTGGCTGAAACTGCAAAGCATCTTCTTTCTCAAGAATGAGTCCTTCAAGCTGCCCTAGTGTGTCAATGAAGTCCGGGTGGTCCCGCTCATAGCCCAGAGCATCCATCGCCATAAGGGCATACATCATTCCCGGAAAAATTGCTCCCAATCCATCCGTGAACCGCATGTGATCTAACATCCACTTCTCTGCTTCGCGTATCGCCTTAGCGCGAACATCCTTAAATCCCCGCTTTTCCCAGATTTTTAATATCTTGTCCACCTGATGAAACATGAGAGAAAAGGGATCTTTTCTCGGGAGCCTCAGTTTTCGATTGGGCACCATGAGTTCGTCAACGGTCCAATTCCCGGGCACGCTGCGTTGTACTCCGGACGCTTGAAGAATGGAAAGGGGGACGACGATGGCCCGACTCCACGATGAAATTTCATACAAGACATTCCCAGGGATCAGGACAAGTTCGGGTGGAACGCTTGGAGTGTACTTTCTCGGGAAGAGACCGAACATGCTCAGGTTATTTTTCGTGTAGCTATTGGTGGCTTGAAGGCCTCCGAGGGCAAGAATGCGTTCACGCGCACGCTGCATAAGTGGTTGGTCGGGATCATAACCACCCACTCGAAGCGCGACGTATGCTCGGGTGGTGGCGTTAACTTCGGCCGGTCCTTCGGTATAAATGTTCCACCCACCATCTGAAAGTTGCCGGTCAAGGATGGTGCGTATGGCTTCCTTGACTTTTGTCTGAATTCTGGGCTCCCACGCCCCGTTCTCTGGTGGATAGAGCCAGAGTAAAAGCAACACATAGTCGGATTCCAATGTTGTGTCGGCGGTCAAGTCTCCCTGCCAAAACCCTTTCGGATTTTGTTTCGCGAGCAGTGCACGCGCAGAGGTTTGGGTGGGTTGGTATGCTTGTCGTTCGAGTTCCTCCACATGTGACTTAAAGGAAGCCAATTCCGCGATGGCGTCATGAGGCGGTGTGGGTATGGTGGTTGTGGACGTGTCTCTCATGGGTTCTCCTGATTGTGTGTGAGATTGGATCTCCAAAACAACAGTGGCTCGTTGCTCGCGCGTGGGTGGCGCTAATCCAAGGGCCTCACTGAACCAAAGCCCTTCGACAGCCAGCCGCCCCAAGAGGGAACGAGTCGGATCGATGGTATTGGCCAGAAAAATGCTCTGACAATTTTGGTACCGCTCTCGAATGGGTTCAAGTAGGCGGGGATTGATGGAAAACGCCGCCATGAGAATGGAGGCAATTTCTTCTCCACGAAGGGACCGATTATGGGCGGGATTGTCGATAATCTCATGGCTAAGAGCCATGCCTGGATGTTCCTCATGAATGGAGCTAGTGAGAAATTCTCCAACCTGTTTGCGTTCTAAATCCTGGATGAGTAATTCGATAAGCCCCGCGAGTAACTGTTCCTTTCCCTCAAAATGATAGAGTAAGCCACCTTTACTGATTCCGGCTTCTCGAGCGACATGCTCAAGCGTCAACGCACTGACGCCGTTTCGTCCCAGCAGGTCTATGGCGGTCTCAAGAATCAAATGCCGTGTTGAAGTTAGCATTGTTTTCTACTGTACCGTCTGGCTGGTTTAGTTTCAATTGAAAATTTTGAATCTTACACATCATGAAGAGAGGACGATCCTGACTGGATTTAAATTCCCGACAGGAAAAATTTTATGAAAATGGCATTTACGATGGCGGCCAGACCCTTTTCTCAGGTCAATAAAAAAGGAGGAAACTTGAAATGAGGTTGGTCCACAAAATAACTGTCTTGGATTTCTGGGACTTCCTACCATTTGCCCGAGACTCAGAGGTGGGAGTTGTGGGGGAAGTTAATTGAAGGCCAGGAAACGGTCGCATCCGTCGATGATGTTTGAGAGAATAACCAAGCCGCAAAAAGTCACTTCTTTGCCATACCCGTCAGTTGAGATGTGGTGTTGTTGGCATCCATAGGCGCACACAAATAGTTTCAGTCCGTTCTTCGCCAACTCCGAAAATCTCGGGTCTTCTAGGTTTTTGACTCCCTCATCAATAAAATACAAATAGGTATCCACCTTATTAGCTAACGCGGTTTTGGAGAGGTGGTAGACTGTCTCTGCATTGGGATGTTCGGGTGAGGTTGAGAGCAGGAGGCCTAATTTTTTGTTGGCGAGAGAAGGATTGGCTATATTAGTGGTGGATTCCATAGGAGAAACTGTCTGTATGATAAGGTTTTACGACTGTTTATAGGTGGAATGAGCTTGGCTGTCAAGCGAATACTCAGAAGGGATCCCTTGCTTGACGTCCTTTTTCCTCTGTCTTTATAATTTACTGATTTTCAAGAGAAATTTTCATCTCTGATTATTTTTGACGATGGCAAATCTTACGCATTTTAATGAGTCCGGACGGGCTCGAATGGTGGATGTGACGGACAAGTCTCCAACCGAGCGTGTGGCGGTTGCAGAGGGGAAAGTGTTTGTCTTGCCGGAAACCCTTGAAAAAATTCTTGCAGGTCGAATTACGAAGGGTGATGTGCTGGCCGTGGCTCAGGTAGCCGGTGTGATGGGGGCCAAACGGACCCCGGATCTGATCCCAATGTGCCATCCCTTACTTCTCACAGGAGTGGATGTCGACTTCCAAGAAGACTCCCACCCTAATTCTGACGGACGGTGTGTTATTACGATTGTCGCAACGGTGAAAACCACTGGAAATACCGGAGTGGAAATGGAGGCCATGACAGCTGTTTCCGTGGCAGCTCTGACGATTTATGATATGTGTAAGGCCGTAGATAAAGGCATGGAGTTTGGAGAGATCGCCCTGGTTTCAAAATCCGGGGGAAAGTCAGGCACGTATGTCCGTGGTCGACAAAGCGGGTAGGAACGATGATGACCATTCTTCGAGCTTGGTCATGGGAGTTTTAAATTGTGAAGATTAAATTATTCGGGATGTTGAAGACCATGATTCCCGGTGGGAAGGATTTAGAAGTGGCCTTTTCCGAAGGTGAACAGGTTAAGGATCTGGTTCATGCCATACAGAGGGAATATCCTCAGGTTGGTGAATTGCTCGAAAAGAAAAAAGTGCTGGTGTCGGTGAATCAAGAAATCGCTCATTGGGACACGGTGCTGGATACGGCTGATGAGGTCGCATTATTGCCTCCCTTTGCGGGAGGATCAGGCGAATTATGATCTCAGGAGAAAGGGCAATCCAATGGCTGTTGAATTAGAAGAAAGCATGCTGGTTCGGGTGCAACTGGAAAATTTTTCCATTGATGAAGAATTGGATCGAGTGCGGTCACGGTCCCGTCGAATCGGGGGAATTGCCATGTTTTTGGGTACGGCTCGTGATCGCTCCAAGGGTCGAGACGTGAGTTCCATGAGTTTTGATCACTACGAAGGGATGGCCCAGAAAAAGCTCAAAGAAATCCGAGAACAGGCACTTCGTGATTTTGCCATTATTGAGGCATTGGTCCTGCATCGCTATGGTCCCATTGAAATTGGTGAAAATATTGTGCTGATCATCGTTGGGGCTGAACATCGTGCTGATGCGTTTAAGGCTTGCCAATGGTGTATCGATGAACTCAAGAAAATTACTCCAATCTGGAAAATGGAAACGACGCCTGAAGGCGAAGTGTGGGTGGAGGAACACCCATAATGGATGGGGGGGGAGCCGTGACTCTGCCGGAAGCGGTTAAAGATGTCTGGGGACGTCCCTTGCGATCCTTGCGGGTGTCAGTGACCGATCGATGCAATTTACGTTGTCAGTACTGTATGCCTGAGGAAAATTATGTGTGGCTTCCTCGGGAAAATCTGTTGACATTCGAAGAAATCGCCTTCCTGACGAATTTATTTTCCAATCGGGGAATTGATCGAGTTCGTATTACCGGCGGCGAACCTCTATTACGCAATAATGTCGCGGAACTCATCAAAATGCTTCGTCAAAACTCTCGCATTCACGATATTGCGATGACCACCAATGGGGTGTTGTTGAGCGAGCAGGCGCAGGCTCTTTTCGATGCCGGGCTCCATCGGGTCACGGTGAGTCTGGATACATTGAAGCCCGCGCGGTTTAAAGCACTGACTCGACGCGATACTCTGGACAGAGTGTTGGAAGGCATTGCTTCAGTGGGACGGGTCGGGTTCAAAGGGTTGAAGCTGGATACGGTCGCCATGAAGGGGTACAACGAGGATGAAATTATTCCCTTGATTGAATACGGCAAGCAGGTCAACGGAGAAGTTCGTTTTATTGAATATATGGATGTCGGTGGAGCCAATGACTGGTCGGCGGAAAAGGTCCTTTCCCGGAAAGAGATCTTGAAAATGGTCGGTGAGTATTATGGTTCCGTCGAGCCGGTGGAGGAGGTCAGTTCGGCTCCTGCGCAGCGATTCCAGCTATCAGATGGCACTATATTTGGTATTATCTCTTCCACTACCGTGCCTTTCTGTTCGACATGTGACCGGAGTCGTCTGACGGCTGACGGGATGTGGTATTTGTGCTTGTATGCCAAAACCGGTGTTGACCTTCGCAAGCTCCTTCGAATGGAACGATCACGAGAAGATATTCTCTCCATCATACAGGCTGTCTGGGAAAACCGAAAAGATCGGGGTGCGGAAGAACGCAAAGAGCTTGAACAGGTCAGCGGTCGTGGCCGGTACATTGATATTGAGCGGTTGCGCCAAGATCCACATTTGGAAATGCATGCAAGGGGTGGCTGATCCCCCGCGTTTTCTCCTTATTCCATGTCGGCTCCACCTGCTGCCAATACACCCGAATGGTCTGGGTGGAAGAGTCGGCTACCTTAATCGATTCTTGCCGGGTCAACCTTCCTATGCTAATGTCGCGTCGTGATCGAAGACTGTGTCGGAGTTCATGATTCCTGGTTGTGTTCTTTCCCTGCCTTTTTCGCATTTTCTCTAGCTCAGCCAGATCTGTATCTAGGTTCGCGTGCGGTGCGTTTATGAGAGAAGCTTAAGGATAGACTGATTTATGGGATGGTTTAAACGGAATAAAAACACGGATCCCGAAGGCACGTCCATTAAAATTGTGGAAGGGATGTGGGTTAAATGCGCAGTGTGTCGCGCCATTATTTTTAAACGCGAGGTTGAGCGAAATTTAAAAGTCTGCCCGAAATGCCAATACCATTTTCCGCTATCGGTTGGTGAGCGATTGGAATTGATCGTCGATCCAGGTTCATTCGAGGAATGGGATGAAGATTTAGTCCCAGTGGATCCCCTTCAATTTGTGGACACATTGCCGTACCGCAAGCGCATTCACAAGGCTCAAGAAAAAACGGGGAAGAAAGAAGCGATTTTGACCGGGCGATGTCAAATTGGCAGGAAACCCGTTGCGCTTGGCATTTTTGACTTTTCATTCATGGGTGGGAGCATGGGATCGGTAGTCGGCGAGAAAATCTGTCGGGCAATCGACCACGCGCTGACGGGGCATATGCCATTTTTATTGGTCACGACTTCCGGTGGAGCACGAATGCAAGAGGGGACTTTGTCACTCATGCAAATGGCCAAAACGGCTTCAGCCTTGGCGAAACTACAAGAAGCTCGAATTCCCTTCGTTGTCCTGTTAACGGATCCGACGTTTGGCGGGGTCACTGCCAGTGTCGCGATGTTAGGGGATATCATTCTAGCGGAACCGAAGGCGCTGATTGGGTTTGCAGGCCCACGGGTCATAGAGCAAACGATCAAAGAGCATTTGCCTGAAGGCTTTCAACGTGCTGAGTTTTTGCTGGAACATGGCATGGTTGATCATATCGTGGAACGAAAAAATCTTAAGCCAACCCTGGAAACGTTGCTTGCGCATTGTGTGACAGAAGTCTCTTCCCCTTCGGAGTAATCGCCGAAAGGGCTGGACTGCCTTGAGCCCCGGTGGATCCCAGCAGCCATGCCGATGGGATATTCCGTTCGTGGGGAAAGTCATACGTTGTAGTTATTATTGATACGAAATCTCCTTCCCTTTATAGTCTCCCGCCCGGTTTCGATTCCTGTGGCTAGTTATCCAGAAACGCTTGACTATCTTTTCTCCTTGCACCGGTTTGGTATCAAGCTTGGCCTGGAAGCCATTACCGATATTCTTGCCAGGCTGGGGAATCCTCAGCGCCAATATCCCACCCTTCATATTGCCGGCACGAACGGGAAGGGTTCCTCCTCAGCCATGCTGGCCAGCATCCTTCAAGCGAACGGGTATCGGGTTGGTCTGTATACTTCCCCGCATTTGATTGATTTCCGGGAGCGCATACGTGTTCAGGGAACAGACATTTCGGAAGAATGGGTCTGTGCCCTGACCGAGCAAATCCGGCGAATTGCCGATTCACTCGGAACACTGACATTTTTTGAATTTACGACCGCGCTGGCTTTTCTCCATTTTAAAAACCAACAAGTGGATATTGCGGTGGTGGAAGTCGGAATGGGCGGACAGTTTGATGCGACCAATGTGTTGAGCCCCATGGGGGCTTTGATAACAGGGATTAGTTTTGATCATGAGGCCTATTTGGGAGACTCTCTGCAGAAGATTGCAAGGGAGAAGGCCGGCATCATTACACAAAAGGCTCCGGTGGTTTTGGGACCCATGCCGGAAGAGATTCTCCAGATTTTTGAAATCCAGGCCAGGAAGTGGCAGGCACCATGCTTTCGGATGGGTCAGGAGTTTTTTCTTCTGGAAAACAGCGCAACGACGTTTACCTATCAAGGGCCGCGATGGACGCTTCCAGGACTACAGACGAATTTGCCAGGCCGGCATCAGATGGTGAATGCGACGAATGCTCTGGCGGTATTGGAGATGGCTGTCGATAGCATATTCCCTATTTCACCGTCGGCCATCCGGACCGGTTTGCAAGACGTGAGATGGAGAGGTCGCTTAGAAATCGTGCAACGAAATCCATTTTTGCTTCTGGATGGCGCGCACAATCTTGCTGGGGCTCAGGTGTTATTTGACTTTCTTCACTCACAAATTCATGATGGCGCGGGACGACAACTTATTTTGGTGGTTGGGATGATGCGCGACAAAAATCTTCGGGGATTTTTGCGTGTGTTGATTCCTCTTGTTGACCACCTGATTCTCACCCAGCCACGGATGGAAAGGGCGGCGTCGGTAGATGAGCTCAGTCAGGCCGTCGATCGCGATGATCTGGTGCCGTGTCTACTTGCAGATTCATGGGAGGCTGTTTGCAGGGCCAAAGACATCGCGAAACCCGCAGATGTGATCTGTGTGACCGGGTCGTTATTCCTGGTTGGGGAGGTACTCAATCGGCTCACTCAGCCGGGTTCCCCAACGTGACGTGTGCGAGCCCGGGAGATAACCGGCGTGTTCATTGGCCCCGTTCCCATAAATTGTTGCTTGGTGTATTCATCTTTTTCACGATACTGTCAGCGGGAGACACCGTGTTCGGGCAACCGGATGGTCCCGCTGTGGAATCCGAGGAAGTCCCTGCTGCTTCCTCAGCTGGGAAGGGCTCTGCCGAACCAACTTCAGAGGGAGTTCCCGTCGCCATTAATGGCGACCGGATTGAATATGATAATAATCGGGAAGAATATCAAGCGACCGGGGCTGTGGATATCACACGCGGACCCATTCATCTCAATGCGGATGAAGCCACGCTACAAAAGCTTACGGGGCGTCTCACGGCGCGTGGGCATGTGCATTTACGAGATGAGAAGACCGATATCTGGTCGGAGGAGCTTGAACTCAATCTCAATACCGAAGCGGGTGTGATCATCAATGGTAGTATTTTTCTCAAGGAGCAGAATTCCTTTGTGACGGGCCGACGTCTCCAGCGGTTTTCTGAAACCCATTATCGGGTCAAGGAGGGTTCCTTTACCAATTGTGATGCGAAGAATGGCGAGATTCCAGCCTGGCGATTTAACTTTCATGATATGGATGTGGAATATGAGGACAGTTTGTTTGGTAAAGGCGTATGGTTCAATGTGAACGATGTGCCGGTGTTCCCGCTTCCCACCTTTCGATATCCGCTGGGCGCTTCTCGAAAAAGCGGATTCTTGTTTCCTACTACCGGGTACAATACTAATTTCGGTTACCAGTATCGGCAGGGGTATTTTTGGGCCATCAATCCCAGCAATGATTTAACCATTTCCCCCCAAATCTTAACGGAGCGTGGAGGAGGCGCGGATCTGGAATATCGCTATGTGTGGAATCGGCTCACAAAGGGAGAATGGTTGGTACGCTCGCTTTATGATACCCAGCAAAATCGTGGGCGGGCAGAAGTTCGAGGAGCTCATGTTCAGCAATTTAATCCTGATTTGTCCTTACGAATGCGCGCCAATTTTTCAAGTGATCGAACGGTTTTGCAGAATTTTAGCAGTTCCGGGACTCAACGGGCTTTACCCAGCCAAGAGTCTCATCTCACTATTTTGCAACGGCTTGATCATGGAGCGCTGTATTTTTCTGGTCAATATATTCAGCCGTTAAGCACCGGCGGGAGTACGACCTTTCAGCGTTTACCGGAAATCGGGCATCGCTTCGTGAATCCCAGTGTCTTGGGCAGTCCCATATCGCTGACTGCGGAAACGACCGCGGTGCAATTTCACAGGCAGACGGGATTCGATGTCGGCCGTATCGATGTGATGCCGGGACTGTCAATGGAAGGGCTCCATCTGGGGCATGCATTGGGATTCCGTCCCCAGGTGAAATTTCGTGAAGTCGGGTATAGCCGAGGACTGACTGACAAATCAGCGCAACATCGTGAAACCTTTTGGGCCGGCGCTGAATTGTTCTCGAATGTCTCAAAACGGTTTTCCCTCGGCGATGGGAATTGGATCCGGCATTCTATACAACCGAATGTAATTTATGAGTATGTGCCACAGACAAAACAATCCGAATTAGTTCAGATCGATGCGGTGGATGATTTGATTCAAAAGAGCCTGGTGACCTATTCCTTGAGAAATCGTCTGAGCCAAATTGGTGGCGGGACGTCCAATGCCTGGTTGGATCTGTTCTTTGCCCAAAGTTATCATGTGGCCGATCCCCCGCCCTTCGCCTCCCGCTTTTCAGATATCTGGACACGGGGGGATTTTCATTCACCGGTCGATTCCTCAGCCTTCATCTCGGCCTTCAATCTGAGGGTTGATGCCTTTTACGATCCGAATAGGAAATATTTTTCTCAGATGAACACGGATGTGCTCATCCAAAGCCGGCAGACATGGTATATGACCGTTGGTCAGCGGTATACCAAAGCGGGGACGAGAGTGCGCCGTGGAGATATTTGGAATCCCGTGTCGTTTAATGAGGTGTTGGCTCCGGATGAGGAAATTCTCTATCTGACCACTGGTGGTGGAGTGCGTTTGCCGCATGGTGTGACCCTGGGCACCAAGTGGTATCATGACTTACGGACGGGACAGACTGCGGAATGGGATGTGGTCGGGCTATACCAAAATCCTTGCCGATGTTTTTCCCTCGGGCTTACATATACAAGGCTTCCTGACCGCTCACAATTTGAATTTCTTATCAGTCTGACCGGGTTGTGGGGTACCCAAGGGCATGGGACGCAATTAATGAAGTTGATTTTGGGCCCCATCATGGCGGGAGAGCGTGGAATTCCTTGGGACTATCGGTAACCGTCATGCGGATTATGGCCATGCGCATGCGCGCGTTTCCGGTGATGGTGCTATGGGGCTTAGCCTTCTGGCCGCTTCATGTCTGGTCGCAAGAAGTCGTTACTGATCAGGTCACCATTACGTTGGCAAGAGGACAGTTGTTTGGCATCACGTCCGGCGAGGGAATTGCCAGGAGGGTGTTAGCGCCGGGGGAAGACGTACTGGTGGTTGAAAGCAAAGGTGTGACGGGATTTGTTCAGACAACCACACGGTTGCTTGGTTTTTCAGGTCGGTTGCAACGGTGGGTGGAAATGAATCTTTCCTCGGCCGAGGAAGTGATCACCGCCACGGTCACTCCCCAAATGATTATTGTTCAAGGTCGACAGGCGGCTTACGGTTTTCAAAGTGATCTGGGTCGTTGGAAACGGGAACCTTGGGGAGCCGGAGAGGTCTTGGTGAAGAGTATTGTGAATGACTATGTGGCCGTGCTCATTTCCAATCGACGGGCCTTGGGGTTTTCTGCGTTGACCGGAGGGTTTTTCCCGCAAGATCTTCCATCCGGCAATACGATTGATCAGACGGAAGCCAATGCGAATATTGTAATCATCCACCTGTCAGGACTGATGTTGGTATTCCGATCCGGATTGGCAATTTGGACGGTGTTGCCCTGATTAATTGGAGGCAGGACTACTGGCTAATTCCTGGTGCTTGGTGACGCCCGGGTAATCCACCCCGATAGGCCTGTTTGAGCAATAATGGCTCCACCAGTCAATGACTTCCTGAAGAAAAGGATCTTCCGGACCCGTTGCAAAGAGGTGACCATAGAGATAGCCGGTTTGGGTATCAAAGAGAATGAATATCGGCATGGGGGCGGGTTGTGGAAGATGTGGCGTGTCCATGGGTCGTCGGGATCGTGCGTCAGAGGTTCCTTCCGTTTTTCTCTAGGTATTCTTGTCGGAACGTGTTGGATATTTCTTAAATATACCCTCGGATCAAAGGGCGGTGATCGTTCATGGGAAATTCAGCGTCTTATCGAGGTTTGACTAGACGAGGGGAAGGGACCCGGCAACGATTGGAGCAAATTAGTAGACAACTCTTGACCTTCCCCGTCAAATGGGGTAGCTATGTTCCTTTACCGCCCAACCTGGTCAACGGTATGGGCGTTTATCTGGGCTGAGAGGGAGGCTAATCATGGAGGCATTCGATTCTGCTGGATCAGCTATCGCGAAACAGGTTGCCAGGATCCTGCTTGTTGAAGATGAAGTCGATGTGCGGGAGTCCATCAAGTTGCAGCTTGAGGATGAGGGACATCAGGTTGTAGACACGGAATCCGGCGGCGATGCCTTGGTGCTGGCCGAGTCCTCCCAGTTCGATGTTGTCCTGACCGACGTGATGATCCCCGACATTAACGGAATTGAGCTGGTTCAGCGCATTACGCAGCTTCCCAATCATCCGGTCATGATCGTCATGACGGGATATGGGTCGGTGGAGATGGCGGTGAAAGCGATTAAAGCCGGTGCCTTTGATTTTCTCTCTAAACCCTTTTCCATGGATGTGCTGAGTGCCACGCTTGCCAGTGCCATACGTGTTAAGTGTCTTCAGGACGAGAATGTCGAATTGAAAAAAACCGTCAGGGGCCAATTTAGTTTAGGAAAACTCATTAGCTCCAGTCAGGTGATGCAAGAAGTGTTTCAGCTGATCGATTGCGTGGCGGATACCGATAGTACCGTGCTGATTTTAGGAGAAAGTGGAACCGGCAAAGAATTAATTGCCCAAACCATTCATTGTCATAGCACGCGGCGCCAGGGAAGCTTGATTCCTGTCAATTGCGGAGCGATTCCCGAGGCGTTATTAGAAAGTGAATTGTTCGGTCATGAGAAAGGTGCCTTTACCGGAGCGGTCGCATCACGAGTCGGACGATTTGAGTTGGCGACCGGGGGAACCATTTTCCTTGATGAAATCGGTGATCTGAGTCCTCCCCTCCAAGTCAAACTTCTTCGTGTCTTACAGGAGCGAACGTTTGAACGGGTAGGAGGTACTCGAACATATAAGTCGGATGCTCGTGTCATTGCCGCCACAAATCAGGACCTTGAATCCCTGGTGGCTGCGAAACAATTTCGGGAAGATTTATTTTATCGGTTAAATGTGGTGCCGGTTCTTGTCCCTCCTCTCCGGCATCGGGTCGAAGATATCCCCCTCTTACTTCAGCATTTCATCACAATGTTCAATGATCGCCGAAAAGCGGAGCTCACCGGGGTGGCTGATGATGCCATGAGTCTCTTATGTGAATATCCCTGGCCGGGAAATGTTCGGGAACTTGGAAATATCGTTGAACGGATTGCGATCTTGAAACGGCGGGGGCTGATCGTCCCGGAAGATTTACCGGAAAAAATCCGGCGATTACCCTCCTCTCATCTCCCAACCATGCCCGCGGCAATTCCTGTGGCCGGGATGGATCTCTCGAGGACGGTTGAGGAGTTTGAAAACCGGTTGATTCTTGAAGCGCTCGAGCGAACGAATTGGGTCAAAAGTAAAGCGGCTCGTCTCTTGCAAATCAATCGCACCACCCTCATTGAAAAGTTAAAAAAGAAATCCCTGGCCGAAGTGGTGGCACAACGTGCCACCCCATCCGAAGATCTGGCTGACGTGTAACGATCGAGGACACCCGGCCTTTCCTACCCTGTGTTTGCCTTCCCATTTTGAACAAGCCTGAGGTTCTGACCATTCCGTCAACTCCTTGACGGCGGCAATTTTGTCCGTTCGTCGTCGTCCTGACAAAACTTCCTGGTTTTTCAACGAAAACCCTGTGGTCGATTTTTTGTCATCGGCAAGAATGACTCCGGTCTAATTTTTGCTGAAGAGGTCTATCAGGTTGGAGCAGAAACCAAAAGTGAGGAAATGTACTTGGATTGTGCTGTTCTGTGTGATCTGGCCCAGCGCAGTTTTGGGAGGCCCTTGTTCTGATTTTTCCTGGTATGTTTCCCGCGATATGGTTATGCCGGAGATTCTTCGAAAGGGGCAGGATGCCTTGCGGGCGGGACAACTCTTGGAAGCCAGAAAGATGTTTGCCACCTATCTGAATGAGCAGGAACATGGGCAGTTTGCAGAAGGGACCCGTTGGGTTCTGGCCTCTCTTCCTGATCCCTTGGATGAACCCGGGAGAGAAAAATTTCAACGCATCGAACGTCTCCAAGCGATGAAAATGAATGATCCGGGGAGTGTGTATGTCCCATGGGCCGTGTGTGCCATGGGTAATGTGTATTGGGAGGCTGGATGGTTTTCAGAAGCCAGCGGAATATTCGAAGATTTTCTCCGGTCCTATCCCGATCATCCGTTAGCGGGTGGAGTCATGGTCGAAGCCGGGCTAGGGTATCTGAGCAATAAGCAATATTTGGAGGCGGCGCTGATTCTCAGACGAGTGGTGGAAGAACCCAAATGGAGTGGCCATCGCCTCAAGGCTGCATTAGGGTTGGCGGATGCTACGGCCATGGCGAAGGCTTGGAAGCAAGCGTATTACTGGTATCGGGTGGTCGAAGCCGAAAAGCCTGAACTCATTCGCGGGTCTGGAACTTCATCCTATCAGTATGGATTAACGGAACTTGCCGTTGGAAATCCCGACATGGCGATATCCAGATTTTTGCTGGCGGTGAATCTCCATCCGCATGAGGAGCCAGCCGGTATGGCTTTGAACCAGATATCAGAAAAGTTGTGGAAAGAAGGGCATGAATATCTAGCCTTGTATTTTGCCGATCAAGCCCGACAACGTTTTCCCGACCAGGAGCCCGGTCGACGGGGACAGGCCGCGCTCACCAGATGGGTCGTGGCGTTTGTCACCCGGGAGCACGCCAAGGAGGACTGGGTCAAGGTGTATCATCGGTTTGATGATTTGGAAATCTATCTCTCGCTCTCATGGGATTATGTACTGGAAACGGCCGATATGCTCAGTCATGCTCTGGAAAGGGATGTGGCTGATGAGGGCCTGTTGTGGATGGGGCAAGCCTATCAGGCGCTTGGCGAATACGCTGATGCGGTTCAAGCCTATGCCCGCCTCATTGTCGTAACCCCGTCCGATGACAGGCGTCAGACAGGGCAGGATCGACTCGCCCGCTTGTTACAGCATCAGATTCGTTCTTTCTATGATTCGAAAGCCTGGGTGCCGCTACTCAAGTTTCACGCCGATTATCAAGATGCGTTTCAGCTGGTGCCCTTGGAACGGGAGCGTCTCTTCATGGTGGCGCAAGCCTATCAACAAGTGAAACTTCCGGCTGAAGCCTGGCATTGGTATGGCAAACTCTTAAAGGAGTATCCCGACAGTCCGCTTCGGGAAGACATTCGTCTGCAGCAGGTGGTAGTTGCTCAAGAGCAGGAAAACCGATCCTTGGTGCGAGAGGCGGGGGCGTCCTATCTCCGGGAGTTTCCTCATGGCCAGGGACGAGGGCGGGTGGAGACCATTCTTGCCTTGGAAGCTCTCACGGACAAACGGTATGAAGAGGCGATACAAGGTTTCTCGTCGGCTCTCCAGCATGTAGACGGTGCAGTAGAACAACGCTATGTGCTCCGGAATCGGGCACGCGCCTATCGAGCGCTCGGGCGGATGGAGTCCGTGGTGCAAGACCTCCGCCAGGTGGTGTCCATTCAACCCACGCAGGTTTCCGATGTCCTCCGTTTGGGGGATGCCATGTTTGATCATGGGGACTATGTCGAAGCTCAACATCAGTACGATCAAGCCCTGGCCTTTGATGCGCCGCCGGCCTTGCACACCTGGGCCAAATATCGGTTAGCGGCTTCGCTTGAATACATGGGGAAGTCCGATGAAGCGGCCACACTGCTTGCTGAAATCCGTCAATTACAAACCCGTTCTCCCGAATTGGAACATACCATTCGTTCGGCCGCCACGGCGGTGTTGGATGAAATGTCCTCGAAAGAAACGCCACCAACCAGGATACCCGATGCCCCAATTAAATCCTAAACCGATGATCGCTTTGAGTTCAGGAAGGAACAAGGAATTGAGTTGGCCGACACTCGACTCTACCACCGAGCCGACGATCTCCAGTGAAACCCTCAGTCTGGCGCTAGAGGCCAAATATGCGGAAACGCAACGATTGCATCATCATCTGCATCGTTTGGTGAAAAGTCTTCCGTTACCTGCCTTGCTCTATAACCGCAAGGGGAGGATTGTGACGGCCAATCATGAGGCCCATGTGCTGATGGGAGGAATCGATTGGAAAAAGATGAATTGGCACGTTCAGGATCTCTGGACAAACCTGGGATGGCCATCGGTTCCATTTTCAGAGTGGAAGTGGAAATCAGGCCGTGTGTCCTGTTGGGATTGTCCGTTAGGAGGCATGGATCAACCATCCAGTCTGACGGTTCGTTATCTCAAATACGAAGGTGACGCGCACAGTGCACGAACCGAACAGATTGAACGTTTGGCGACCATAGGAGAACAGGTCGGGCGGCTGGCGCATGATATTCGGAATCCACTGGCGAGTATTGAATGGTTTGCCACACTTTTGGGGCGCGATGGTCCGTCCGGCAATGGACGTCGTGAGCTGGCGGATCAATTACTTCACACCATTCGTTCATTGGAGGGACTGGTCTCCAATCTCTTAACATCCACCACGCCATTGAAGGGAAATCGGCAGTGCGTGAACCTCTTGGAACTGTTGGATGATGTGGAGCTCCTGGCCACGTTTCCCCTCAGAATCAAACGGCTGACCATTCACCGGCAGCGAGAAATCTCACTTCTCGAGATTTTGGGTCACGAGCAGTTATTAAAACAGGCACTTTTGAATCTCCTCTTGAATGCGATTCAGGCTTCTCCGCTTGATGGTCATATTGAGATTCATTGCCGGCGGGACTCTCGGCCGGCGCCGGGAAGGGCCGCCTCCGCCATGGTCGATGGGGTGGCATTGAGTATTCGAGATGAAGGATGCGGCATGTCCGAAGAAGACCTCACCAGGGTCTTTCAGCCATTTTATTCGAAACGCCAGGGAGGGACAGGCCTGGGACTCCCGATTGTGAAAGACATAATGCAGGTGCATCAAGGCGTGATTGAGATGGAAAGCCAGACCGGCAAAGGCACAACGGTCAAACTATTTTTTCCCCAATAAAGGAGATTGGCATGATCGATACCGAGGGTGGAGTGGGCCGGGGTATCCTGGTCGTTGAAGATGATGAACAGTTGCAATCGGCCTTGACTTACGCGTTGAGTCAGCACGGGTATGCCGTCACGGTTGCCAGAGATGGCTATGAGGGTTTGGAGCGGATGGAACGCGAGGCCCCATGGCTGGTGCTGACTGATCTGAATTTGCCGGGCAAAGGAGGGATGGATTTTTTACGGGAAGTCCGAAGCCAGGGTTACCATATGCCGGTGGTGGTTATGACCGCGTATGGTGGAGTGGATGCCGCAGTCGAGGCTCTTAAATACGGGGCAACCGATTTTCTGCAAAAGCCATTTCCCCTTGATCGTCTTGAAAAATTAATCGACCAGTTAAAAGATGCGCAGCCTGTGTCAGGGCTGGAGGTTCTGAGGGAACAGGAACGATGCCGCCGTGAAGAGCCGCGTGAAGGATTCCTGACCAGAGATCCGAAAGTGTTGAACACCATCAGCATGTTGGAGATGGTGGCGGCCAGCCCGGCGACCATTTTGATTCAAGGCGAAAGCGGAACGGGAAAGGAAGTCCTGGCCCGGCATGTCCATCGTCATAGTCCCCGGGCCTCTCAACCCTTTGTGGCGATCAATTGTGCCGCTCTGCCGGAAGGCCTCTTGGAAAGTGAATTATTTGGCTATGAAAAGGGGGCCTTTACCGGCGCGCTCGCGAGACGATGCGGCAAGTTTGAATTAGCTCACCAGGGAACATTGTTGTTGGATGAAATCGGGGAAATGAGTTTGGGATTACAGGCCAAATTACTCAGGGTCCTTCAAGAACGTGAAGTGGATCGCCTTGGCTCCAGACAGCCGGTGCAGGTGGATGTGCGGGTGATTGCCACGACAAACCGGAATCTGGCACAGGAAGTACAGGCCGGACGGTTTCGTGAGGATGTGTATTACCGGCTGAGTGTCATGCCGTTTACTATCCCCCCTCTGCGTGATCGTCCCGAGGACGTTCAATTATTGGCCGAATATTTTGCCAACCGGTCATTGCGGCGAAACCGGCGCACGCTGTGCGAGATCTCTGAAGAAGCGATGTCCTATTTGAAACGGCGTCCATGGCGAGGAAACGTACGCGAACTGGAAAATGTGATTGAGCGGGGCGTGCTATTAGCCGGCAATGGGCCATTACTGATTGAACATTTTCAGTTTGAGGAGCCCGTGTTGTCGACCAATCATGCCAGTGCGCCGTGTGGGACTATCTGGGAAATGGAACGGGAACTTATTTTGAGAACTCTGGAGCGCCATGATGGGAATCGGACCCACGCGGCCAGGACCTTGGGAATCAGTATTCGGACCCTACGGAATAAATTACGGGAATATCGACAGTTAAACGGGGGGCTTTCCTTGGGTATTTAAAAGGAGGAAATGGAAGAACATCTGGATGCCTCGCGACTGCCGGCTGTCAGGAATGGCAGGAGTAGGGCGGAAAAATATGCCGATCCGGGAAAAAGTTTCCTTGCGGCCATGAACGACGTACGGTGAGAGAGTTGAGGAGTACGAGGAAAAGCGGGAGGGTCTCTTTTTTCGCTTTACGGTTCATTTCTTGCCGGTACTTTCTGGCATTGGTGTTGCTGCCTTGCGGAAGGACGTGAGGGTTTTCTCGGACAGTCAGGAGGGGGATGCAGGTGCAGATACAGGAGTACATGAAAATTGGAAAGGAGAGAAGGCTATGATGATTTCCCCGTGGGATGAAGGCACGCGACTCTTTGAGCGGTCACTGGATGTCCGGAGCGGTATTCAGGAAACGATTGCCTCCAACATGGCCAACGAAGAAACGCCGGGCTATAAGTCCAGGATCCTGCCCTTCCACGAAACCTTCAATGCGGTTCTTCGAGGGGATGGCCCATTAGAGTCTGTCGTCACCAATCCGAAACATGTGCGCACGGCCTCAGAGGATTCCCGGATATTTCAGCACACCATCAAACAGGATGCCGGAGCCGGGTTAGACGAGAATACCGTGAATTTGGAAAAAGAAATGACCCTGATGGCGGAAAATACCTTAATGTATATGGCGGTCAGTCAATTCTTAAAAGGGCGCTTCGATGGGTGGAATGCGGCAATTGATGGAGGTAGTGGCGGTAGGTGAAGGTTTTTGAACTAGTGCTTCCTATTACGCCGATCCCAGTAAAGCCGAGTGAACCCGTGAAGCGTGAGGTTGGCCAAGATAAGAAGGATGAGAAGAGCTGAAATGGGTGCCGGAACAAGGAGGTTGAGATGAATATTGATCGAGTGTTTTCGGTCGTCGGGTCTGCCTTGGATGCACAACGGCAGCGGCTAAATATCATTGCCAGTAACTTAGCCAATGCGGAATCCACCCGGACGCCGGAAGGAGGACCATACATCAGACGTGATGTCGTGTTTCAAGCCTCACCGGCAGAGCGCCAGTTTTCCAATGTATTTGCCAATGCCTTTGGTGATCAGTCCGGACCAGCCGGCGTTCGGGTGACGGATGTGATTCAAGACGAGCGACCGTTACGAACCATGTACGATCCCAGTCATCCCGATGCGGATGAACAGGGGTATGTACACCTTCCGAATGTGAATCCGATTGAGGAGATGGTGAATCTCATGTCGGCCACCCGGGCCTACGAGGCCAATCTCGCGGTGATGGAAACCGGCAAGACGATGACGCTTCGTGCATTAGAAATGAGTCGTTAAGACGTTTCAATTCTGAAGGAAGGAGAACGGGGAAATGGACGATCTTCAGATTAAAGGCATTGAGGGTGTTTCGGAATCGTTTGGTGTCACCCCGCTGAAAGGACCCGCTAGCCAGGACAAGGGATTCAGCGATCTCTTGAAGAATGCGGTGGAGTCCGTCAATACAATGCAATATGAGGCCATGCGATTGGAAGATGCGGTTGCCAAGGGAGAAAATGTCAACATTCATCAAGCGGTCATTGCCGGTGAAAAAGCCGGGTTATCGTTCAAACTCTTGATGCAGGTCAGAAATAAGGTGATTGATGCCTATCAGGAAGTTATGCGGATGCAAGTGTAAGTCATGCTGGCCTTGAAACATGCTGGTTCCGACCATGGCGGAGACCTCAATGAGAGGGCCGGCACCGGTCACATCACGTACGAGTTCTCGGTGTAAGAATGATGCCCACATTTCTTCAATCGCGAGCATTGAGCACAATCCGCCAATCCCATGGACAGCCTTCTTAGTAATTTTCAAGCCTTAACCTTAACCCAGCGGATCGGCGTGGTCGTCGTCCTGGCTTTAGCCCTGGCGACCATTCCAATGTTGATGGTGGTCGGAAGGGCCCCTGAATTGGTGGTGTTGTTTTCTCAGCTCAATCCCGATGATACGCGGGCAATTATTCAAGAACTGGGCAAGCAAGGCGCGGTCTATGAGGTGGGTGACGGCGGGAATACGATTAAAGTTCCTGCCGAACGGGTGCATGAATTGCGACTCCAGCTGGCCTCGTTAGGACTTCCTGAATCGGCTGGGGTGGGATTTGAAATTTTCGATCGAACCGGATTGGGCGTGACGCCTTTTACGCAACAAATGAATTACCGGCGGGCGCTTCAAGGAGAACTGGCGCGGACCATCTCGCAATTATCCCAAGTTGAGCGGGTACGCGTGCATCTGGTGATGCCCGAGAAGCGCCTGTTTGCGACGGAACAAAAACCAGCCCAGGCTGCAGTCGTGCTAACGCTCAAGCGTGGGGCTCCTCTTGGCGGCACACAGGTTCAGGGGATCGTGCATTTAGTGGCCAGTAGCGTCGAGGGATTAGAGCCCGGCCAGGTGACGGTCGTGGACAATCACGGTCAGGTGCTCAGTCAAAACTCTGCGGATAGTGATGCCCAACTGACGGCTTCTCAAATTGAAACTCAACGACGGGTAGAACGGGATCTGGAGCAACGGGTGCAGACGATGTTGGATCAGGTCTTGGGCCGGGACAAGTCTGTGATTCGGGTCACTGCGCCGTTGGAATTCCGGCAGGTCGAAATCACCGAAGAAAGCTTTGACCCCAATAGCCAGGTGGTACGAAGTGAAAACCGGAGTCAGGAGAAGGTGCTGGAATCCGGTTCGACCCACGGGGGACCGGGTGTTCCGGGTGTCAGGAGCAATGTCCCCAGTGAACTCA
The DNA here is from genome assembly GCA_020632595.1 of Nitrospiraceae bacterium. Lineage (NCBI taxonomy): Bacteria > Pseudomonadati > Nitrospirota > Nitrospiria > Nitrospirales > Nitrospiraceae > Nitrospiraceae bacterium. Next base: position 27,003 of record JACKFF010000006.1, read on the forward strand.
AGGCAGGAAACGGAACAGAACAAAAAGAAGCCAAACGAAAAAATGAAACCTTGAATTATGAAGTCAATCGTAAAGTGAGCAAAATCATTGAACCGACCGGGGCGATTAAGCGGTTAAGTGTGGCGGTCTTAGTGGATGGGACCTATGAAACGGCTCAGGGAGCTGATGGACAGGCGACTGGGGATACCTCGGAAAAGAAATATGTGCCACGGCCTGAACAGGAAATCCAGAATCTGGTCCAAATTGTGAAAAAAGCGGTCGGATTCTCCGAGGAACGCGGGGATCAAATTGAAGTCATCAATGTGCCGTTTGAATCTCCCGCCGTCCTTGAAGGTGAAGAAAGTTTCACGGCGGGTGTGCAATCCTTCCTGGCCGCGTGGGGTGGTTTTCTGAAGCCCGTCCTCTTTTTCTTCCTGGGAGTGATGGTGCTGTGGTTCGTGGTTCGACCGATGGCGCTGAATCTCACCAAGCCCACCGCGGCAGCGGTGGTCCTGCCGCAGAAAGGGTTGCCGGCCACGGTGACCGAGTATGAAGCCGAAATTTCCGAAACCCCTCAGGAACAAGCCATTAAGCTGGCTGCAGATAATCCGGCCTCCGCCGCGCAAGTGATTCGAACCTGGATTAAAGAAGAACAAGGGGAAAAAGTTTAATCCGTGAATAGTCAATTATCCGGATATGAGAAAGCGGCGATTTTGTTGCTTGCTATTGGGGAGAGTGCCGCGGTGGAAGTCTTGAAAGTCCTCGATCAAAAGGACATCCGGCAAATCGGCGCCTATTTGGGAGCGTTGGTCAATGTGGGGCAGGATGAACATCGATTGGTGTTAAAAGAATTCCGGGAATTGGCCGGAACATCCGGTCTGTCGGTGGAAGGCAAAACCTATCTTTCAAAAATCCTCAATGCGGCACTGGGTAAAGATAAAGCCCGGCGTATTTTGAGTTCCCTGAATACGTCGGAGAATGCCGGATTTGAAACCTTGAAATCCCTCGATGCAGCATCGATTGCGAACTTGTTGGCCATTGAACATCCTCAAACAGGCGCCTTGATTCTAGCCAATTTAGAATCTGATCACGCGGCTCAGATTTTGTCATTGCTCCCCGCAAATAAACGGGATGCCATCGTCTACCGGTTAGCCACCACAGAAGAAGTCTCGCCCAATATGTTGGACGAATTAAATTCTGTGCTTCAGGAGGAATTGCGTCTGGGGTCATCCAAAAATGCGGTGGCCGTGGGCGGGACCGGGCTGGTGGCCGAAATCCTGAATTCCGTGAAACGCAATGTGGAAGGGGAAATCCTGACCTCCCTGGAAAGCAAAAATCCGGAGATTGCCGAAGAAATCCGTGGGAAGATGTTTGTGTTTGAAGATCTGGAAAATGTCGATGATCGCGGAATGCAGGAATTGTTGCGTGAAGTCAGCAAAGAAGAATTATTGCTGGCTCTGAAGCCGATTGATGGCCCACTCCGGGATAAATTCTTTAAGAATATGTCCAGTCGAGCGGCGGAATCTCTGAAGGAAGATATGGAGACGCGAGGCCCGGTCAAGCTGAGTGATGTGGAAACCGCTCAGCAGAACATTATTAAAACCGTTCAGCGCCTGGCCGGTGAAGGCCGCGTAGCCTTGGGAGGAAAGGGTGAGGAGCAAATGGTCTAAGGTGCGTTCGCTTATGGAACAGGATGACACAGTCAAGCGTTTTCAGATGGTGGAATTAGTCCACAAAAGTGCGAAGCAGCGGGCCGAGGAGGCTCAACCTCATGATTGCAGGGAACTCCAACAAGCTGCCTTTGAGCGGGGACGCCAGGCCGGAATCGCCGAGGGGCGTGCCCAGTGCCATGCCCAAGTGGAGGAGGAGATCAAAAAGACCCTTCGATTAGCCAATCAAATTGGTCGGGCTCGGGTAATCGCGTTAGAAGAACAGGAACGGGATATTGTGGAGGTCGCGCTGGCGATTAGCAAAAAAATTCTGCTACGGGAATGTGAGAACGATAAAGAGCTCGTGGTTCGACAAGTGCGTCAGGTGCTTGGACTGCTTCACGACAAAACGTTAGTGACGCTGAAAGTCCATCCGCAAGACTTCAAAATCCTAGAGCCCCTTCAACACACATTACGACCGGAGTGGGCCGATGGCGATCATCTGGCACTTGAAGCCTTTGATGACGTCGACCCGGGTGGATGCCTGGTTGAGCAGGCCGGCCTTTTGTTCGATGCCAGGCTGACTCAACAACTGGCACTTTTAGCCAGCGAATTCGGATTGGAAGCCCCCCGGTTATGAGTCTCTCCACGATTCAACAACGGTTGGACGACATTGTTCCGGTGACGATTACCGGACGCGTCGTCAAAGCCGTGGGGCTGACTCTGGAAGGCACCGGCTTGGGAGCTTCGGTCGGTCAACGATGCCATATCTTCAGTAAGCGAGGGCAGTCGATGGTGGAGGGAGAAGTCATCGGGTTTCGGGAGCAACGTGTGGTGGTCATGCCGTTCGGAGCTGTACGCGGCATCGCCGCCGGAAACCTCATTCGCTACGATCCGACCTCTTCACGATTATTGGTCGGGCCTCAAATGTTGGGTCGAGTCGTGGATGGACTCGGGGAGCCGTTGGATGGAAAAGGGCCGCTGTCCCGTAGCCGCCGCTATGCTCTCTATGCGCCCGCTCCGGCGCCCATGCTCCGGGAGCGCATTACCATGCCCATGGATTTGGGCGTACGAGCTATCAATGCCCTGTTGACTTGCGGGGTCGGGCAAAAACTCGGGATTTTTGCCGGAAGTGGAGTCGGGAAAAGTGTCTTGATGGGAACGATGTGCCGGCACACATCTGCCGATGTGAATGTGATCGCACTGGTGGGTGAGCGAGGACGGGAAGTCCGGGAATTTCTGGAACGGGATCTGGGCCGGGAAGGGCTCCGCCGTTCGGTGGTGGTGGTGGCCACCTCGGATCAATCCCCGTTGGTGCGGGTCCGGGCAGCGTTTGTGGCCACCGCCATTGCCGAGTTTTTTCGGGATCAGGGCAATCAGGTGTTGCTCCTGGTTGATTCCCTAACCCGGTTGGCACATGCGCAACGGGAGGTGGGGCTGGCTGCCGGAGAACCGCCAACCACCAAAGGGTATCCGCCGTCTGTCTTTACGCTCTTTCCTCAAGTCTTAGAGCGGGTGGGGCCGGTGGGAACGGGATCCATAACCGGTCTGTATACGGTGCTTGTTGACGGTGACGATTTAAACGATCCCATTGCCGATTCTATCCGGTCTATTTTGGACGGACACATTGTGTTGACACGACGGTTGGCGATGCAAGGACACTTTCCCGCGATTGATGTCCTGCAAAGTGTGAGTCGGGTGATGTCGGATATCGCATCGACCACCCATCAGGATGCTGCCAGATTTCTGGTGCAGATGATGGCCGAATACCGGAATGCGGAAGACCTCATCAATTTGGGGGCGTATCAATTAGGGACGAATCCTCGACTCGATGCGGCGATCCACATGAAAGGGCCGATCGATGCTTTTCTCAGACAGCAACGCGAGGAAGGGGTGGGTATACCGGCAAGCTGCGAGGGTCTCGAATCGTTGGCACAACAGGGCCGGCGTCTTCTTGAAAGAAAGGGGAAAACCGTATGAATTGGACGACACTGCTCCGATTTCGAAAGCAAGTGGAAGACCTCGCCCGCGAAGAAGTGGTCTTGGCGGAGTGGGGAAAAAGTCAGATCGTCTCAAAACGGGATGACCTTATGCTTGAAATGGAAGTGGTGGCCACTGAATTGGACCAGCGCATACGAGAGGGTATCGACAATATGATTGCTGAGCAACGCTATCAGTGGCTGGATCAAATCAGTACGGCCATCGAACAACAAAGCCAACAGATTCAGATTGCGGAAGCCAATCTCGTTGATTTACGGGCCACATTAAAAAAGGCCCATCATGCCAGACGTGTGGTGGAGTTGGTGATCGCCAAGAAGGAGCAAGTGGTTATGCAAAAAGTCGCCACACAGGAACAACAGATGCAGGAAGATGTGACGGCTCATGCTTATGCCACTTCGCAACTTGAAGAAATGATCCAATAGGGATTGGAAATATGTGGAAAAAAATGCCTGTTCAGCCTATGCATGATCTTGACCATCCACCCAACAATGCTGCTTTCAATATGGCTCGGGGTGAAAGTCTGCCGAGGATCGAAAGGAATAAGGAGGGGGCGGGAGCCATGAAGCATCTTTTAATCTCACACTATACGCCTCACAGCTTCCGTTTCCCGTTTCACGCTTCAGAGGCCCAGGAACGCGGCCGGCGGCAATTTTCAACACTTCTGAATAGAACAATGTTGCCTAGTCGAACACTCATTGTCTGGTGGGTGTTGGCCATGATCCTGTGGGCCACCACGGTCGGATCCGTTCAAGAAACCCCGGAGGTGGGAACAACGGATTCATTTGAAAATCAAGCAGTTGAAAAGCGGTTGAATGAGGAAGCGCCCAGTGCAGAAATTACATTATTGGAACAATTGCAGGCGCGTCTCAAAGAGGTGGAAGAGAGGGAACGTGGTTTGCAACTACGTGAAGAACGGCTCATGGCACTCCAGCAGGATTTAGAGGCGCTGGCTGCACGACAAACCAAAGAGGGTAAACGGCTAGAGGGGGAGGCCTCTTCGCTTGCAGAAGAACAACGTCGATATGTGGAACAGGATCCGGCGTTAATTCATTTAATTAAAATCTATGAATCCATGGATCCCGAAGAAGCGGCCTTGCGAATCGCAGAAATGCGGGAAGGCTTAGCCCTGGATATTTTGGCCGCCATCAAAGATAAAAAGGCCGCCGGCGTGTTAGCGGGCGTTGAACCCGTCAAAGCGGCCCGATTATCAGAAGGCCTCAGGCGATATCGAGACATTAAATTGAACCAACGTAAGAACTCCAAGATGCAGAATTAAACGATGATGAATGCCGTGCCATTCCTTTTCGGACCTCTGGACAGTCCCCCACATATGACCGGTCAGGCCGGTGGAGTGAGGCTGGATCAGGGGAAGACTCCGGAAAACCCTTCCAATAATTCGTTCACCAAAATTTTTCGTAGCCAGACGGCCGCGGGCTCTTTACTGAATAGTGTATCCACGACGAGGTCAGGGGAGGATGGAGGACGAGGGTTGAACCTTGATTGGCTTGTCGGCACTCAGGCTGTATCGGGTGACACCCTCCCGTTCCTGTATCTGGCGAACCTTTTGGAGAACAATGGGCAAGGGGGACTCGAAGAAGGTGCCGTAGTGGGAAAACCTTCGATTCCCTTGAGGGCAGAAGGCGTAAATGGAAACAGCACAGGGGCTCAGGTGGAGAGCCAAACGGCGCTGTTCGGACTCTTGCCCGGGGATGGATCTCAGGATGGGTCGGTGGTCAATGCGGTTGTGACGCCCCAGGCATTCCTCCACGGAAAACCCGGAGGAGAGATAGGACAACCTGCGGTATTCGGCAGTCAGGCAGGCTTGCCCCTCTTGGCGGGCGCCTCTTCAAGTCAGACAGCAGTGGTGGGGAGCACGCCCGCCGGTCAGAGTGCGGCTCCTCTCGTTACCAAGGTCGATGCGGAACGGGGCCTCCAAAATGCCATGGCAGCGGTTGCTGGGAAGTCGGTAACAGAATCTCACGCGAATCAGCTGAATACAGTGGACCGCGCCTTGAGCCCTGTTCAAGATACTGGGCCTCGTTTGCTGCAAATTCCTCCATCACCGATAGGGCCTCAGCAGGAGTCAGTCAAGCTTGCGAACACTCCAGTCAATCAGGCGTTCCCGGTTCTAGAACCTTTTGAAGAAACGCCCGCAGGTATTGCCGATGCGGCTCAATTGAGTCAGAACCGATTGAAATATGTGAGCGGGGTTTCGTCCGTTCTGAGTGAATCGCCCGCGAACGGGAAGGAAGTCTTGATCGGGATTCCCCCAGACCTTCTTGGTGATCCCAATGTGGCATTGTCAGGCGATCGTTCAAGAGATGGTCTTGAGGCAACAGGGAAAGCCGAGGGAGTCGATCCCAATTCCGGACAGGGGCTCAGTAATGGCCTGGGCAATCCAACCCATTCTCAGTCAGGCTTTCAGCAGTCCTCGTCCTCTTCCTCACCTGGCTCGACTGCACGGATGGCGGAAGAGCGTGTCCCGGATCTTCCCGGCCCCGCGCTTCAACGCCTCCAAATGGAGGTGCAACTTTCCGAAACCAATCGAGTGCAGATTGAGGTGGGCGTGCAGCACCGGCAGGTCTATGCCAGCTTGTTAATGGATCAAGCCACTTTGAAAAATCTGGCGATCCAATTTGTTCCACAATTGGAAGAGCAACTGACCCAGGGCGAGATGGAGTTGCAGGAATTTTCCGCGGAAGTCCGCGATCACCAGAATGGTCAGGAATCAGACACACGTTCGGATGGGGCGGGAACGCAAGCGAGCCATCGGGGTATGCCTTCCCTCCGTCAAACACCAGGCTCGCTCTCCCATAGGGCCGGGCGGGCTGAGGAACAGGGATTCCACTTGGTGGCGTAAAGAAGATGCCATGATGCCCTCGTGTAAAGAAGGTTGGAAAAAATAGGAGCCTGACATTATGGAAGTTACGCCGACACAATCAGGAACGAATGCCACGGCCACAGGCGGTGCCAATGTGCAGGCGGCGGTTTCGGCCCTTGGCTCGGATGTCTTTCTTCGCTTGTTAGTCACGCAGTTGCAAAGCCAGGATCCCACCAACCCGGTCCAAAATGAGGATTTTGTGGCGCAGTTGGCGCAGTTCACCACCCTGGAGCAGGCTACGAGTACGAATAAACTCCTGGAAAAATTGATCGGCCAGGATACCCAACGGACACAATTAGATCTGGTGAATTTGATTGGACGGACGGTCGTTACGCAGGGCGATACCATCAGTATTGCCGGGGATGAACAGCCCACGCTGAGCTTTGCCTTAAGCGGAGAGGCCAGGTCGGTCATCATCAAGGTGTTGGACTCGGACCAGCACGTGGTCCGGACATTGGAGTCCACAGATGTTCAAAAGGCCGGGACCAATCAGGTTCAATGGGATGGGTTGAATGATTCGGGGGACCGGGTGCCGGAAGGCGTCTACCAGTTCATTGTGAAGGCCGAAGACGCCAATAAACAGCCTGTCCCGAATTTCACGTTCGCTCGTGAACGCGTTATGACGATTGCCTTTGGAGCGGAGAGTCCGGTCGTCCTGCAAAGTGGAAAAAGCTTACACACAGAGGACATTCTTTCAATTCTTTGAAGTGAACGGTGGTAGGGAAAAACAGCATCAGATAGGTCAATCGAGAAACAAGGAGTACACGCCAATGGGAATTACCTCAGCATTTTTTGCCGCGACAAGTGGAATTAACGCGACCAGCCGGGCGCTCAGTGAGATTGGGAACAATATCGCTAATGCGCAAACAATCGGCTATAAGAGCCGGTCGGTCTCGTTTGGTGATCTCTTTGGAGCCACGATAGGCGGTGGAGGGACGAGCACGGCTTTAGTGGAAGGTCGTGGTGTGCGGGTGTTGGGAATCGATCCGAGCTTTACGCAAGGATCGCTTCAGACAACGTCCAATGCCTTGGACCTGGCCATTGATGGTGACGGATTTTTTCGGGTGAGTGATGCCACCGGAAATATTTTCTACTCCCGTGCTGGCCAGTTTGATATCGATTCACAAGGAAACCTGGTCAATCCAGCCGGTCTACGGTTACAGGGAGACCAAGCGGATGATACGGGACTTCTAACCGGGAGTATTGGCAATTTAACGTTAACCACCAGCACTCAACCAGGGGTCCAAACATCGGAGATCACGATGTCTGGACGTCTGGCAGCCAATGCTCCAATCAACGCATACACCACGGCACAGGTTCTCGATCCTCAATCCAATAGTGGGTTGTTTCCAGGAAGTACCTCTGTTCGGGTTTTTGACTCTCAGGGGACGGGGCATGACTTAACGGTGTATTTTGCTAAAACAGCTAATAATACTTGGGATTATAATGTGATTGCACCAGACTCGGAGGTGACCGTCCCAGTCGGAGATAACAATCCCACTACAGGCAATGCCTTAGTGGCCCAGGGAACTCTGACTTATACCACGGACGGATTTCTGTCATCAGAAAGTGATCCTACGGGGCATGACATTACATTTACGGGTGGAGTTGGCGCGCCACAGAGAATCATTTTTGATTTTGGGACCAGTATTACCGAAGGGGGAGCTGGAACAGATGGCCTATTACAACAGGGTGAGAGTTTGAATAACAAGGCGTTGATTCTCGACACCCTATCTCAAGACGGGTATGGCCCGGGATCACTTGCGGGAACTTCCATTGGTGAGGATGGGGTGATCACAGGCCGATTCGATAATGGAACCACCCGGACATTGGGACAGGTTCGACTCACCCGGTTTATTAATCCTGATGGCTTGCAACCGATTGGACGAAATTTGTTTATTCAATCCGGTGATTCAGGAACACCCTTGGACGGGGTGCCTGGCACGGGGGCATTTGGCAAGGTATCGGCAAGCACGCTTGAAGCATCCAATGTGGATTTAGGTGAAGAATTAGTCAATATGATTACCATGCAGCGTGGCTTTCAGGCGAATTCACGAATCATCACCACCACCAACGATCTACTTGGAGAACTGGTGAATCTGGCCCGTTAGATGCTGGCCGAGCAGGTGATTGCTCAAGCCCCCAGGCAGGTGTTCCTGCCTGGGGGCTTTTTCGTTCCTTAGTAGAAGGTTGAATAATCATGTCTCCTGAACCATGAGGGGTAAGGCGTGAACCGAAAAATTTCGTTTCTTGCTCATGGCTCTTCGCGCTTCACATGTTCAGCATCCACGAGGAAAGATGCCCGTTGAACAATGTCATTCATGACGGAACAATTCTCGATCCCTGTTTTATTCCTCATGTCTGACCTCCCTCCCTTTACGACTTAGCGTCTCAGGTTCCCATAGACGGACCTGTCAAAGGTTCCCGCGAATTGCCAGGAAAATGACGAAAAGGAAGGTCTCATGTTGTTGCAGAGCCCAAGAGATGTCAGGCGCGACTGCGGAGGAAACATATGCAGATTCAGTGTATTCCAGGATTAGCCGCAGCGTGTCTACGTAGAAACGTGGAGTGGCACAAAGGTTGCTGACTTGGGAGGGGGAACGTGAAGGTCCAAAAATTTTTTAGCGTGTGAGGTTGAAGGATGGCTGAAGAGGATGACAAAGGGGAAACTCCCGTTAAAGCCGGGGCCGGAAAAAAAATGTTGTTGATTGTTATCGCGGGCGTTCTTCTTCTCGGTGGAGGGGGAGGCGCAGCCTGGTATTTTATGAGTGGCCAGGAGGAGAAGCCGGCTGTGTCCGATGAGCATGCCAAAGCCGAGACCGTTCATGAAGAGCCCGGGCCGGTGATGGAGTTAGAGCCCTTTCTTCTAAATTTAGCGGATCGGGAGGAGCTGCGATTTTTAAAAGTAAGCATTAAACTCGAGTTGGACCGGCCTGAAGAAAAAACGGATTATCAACACAAAATCCCGGCCATTCGCGACGCGTTGCTGGTGTTACTGAGTAGCAAAGAGTCGCAATTACTCAGAACAGTGAACGGGAAGCGCCGGGTGCGAGAAGAAATTATGACGCGGGTGAACGGCGTCATGAGTAAAGGGAAAGTGGCCAATGTGTATTTTACTGATTTTATTATTCAGTAGGGCCTGAGGAGAAAGACGGAAGAGTCCGGAGTCAGGAATCAGAAAGAGGAGAGAAGAGGCAGCAGGGCTGTTTCTTTGTGCCGCGTCCCAACATGGAAAAAATTCTTAGTCAGGATGAAGTTGATGCCCTCCTACGGGGCGTGTCCGACGGCGGCGTGGATACGGAACCTGAAGACCCGGTAGGTGCCGAGCTACAGGATGGACCGGTTCCGTATGATTTGGGAAATCAGGAATGGGTCGTTCGCGGGCGAATGCCGACCCTGGATGTGATCCATCAGCAATTTTCGCGTGGGTTCCGCCTCTCTTTAAGTGACGTACTTCGAAAAACCGCCGAGGTGACGGTCACGAACCAAACGGTAATGAAGTTCGGAGAGTTCACCAAACGTCTTCCCATCCCGGCCTACCTCCAGATTATCTCCATGGAGCCTCTTCGCGGCTTAGCGATGATCGCCACGGATGCGGCGACGGTGTATTTGCTGGTTGATCATTTTTTCGGGGGAGCCGGCCAGACCCATGTGAAACCGGAAGGGCAGGATTTTACCATCATTGAGCAGCGCGTGATGAAGAAGGTCATGCTGATGGGATTGGGGAATCTTCAAAAAGCCTGGGACCCTGTCCAAAAACTTCTCATCAATGCGGTTCGTGTAGAAATGAATCCTCAGTTGGCGGCCATTGTGTTGCCGGCGGATATCGTCATTGTGGTCACCTTGGGCATCGAATTAGGCAATTCGGTAGGGGATCTCCATCTCTGTCTGCCCTATGCGATGTTGGAACCGATTCGAGAACGTCTGCAGGTGAGTTTCCAGGGAGACTCGTTTGAAACGGATCATGGATGGTTGAAACGATTTTCAGCCAGGCTGAAGGAGGCCTATGTCACCCTGTCCGTGTGTTTGGGAGAAACGGAAATCTCGGTGGAGGAATTGATGCAATTTTCACCGGGAGATGTGGTCACGTTGAATCAAGGGACCACCCAGCTGCTTACAGCCACGGTGGAAGGGGTGCCAAAGTTTCTTGGTTCACCGGGAACGACAAAGGGCATGCAATCATTTCAGATTAAGGACATCATTCTGACGAGGGAGTAAGACCCGGTGAACGGGATTAGGTGCCGGCCAGTTACTGATTGTGGAAAAACCCGGAGATGAACGATGAGTGAAGAGGACAACATCGACATGGACACGTTTGATGCTGAGAAGGAAATGATGGAGGCGTTAGCGCAGGAAGCCGCTGCGAAAGAGCAGAACGCTGCCGCGAAAAAACAGGAGGTGGCGGCGAGTACCAGCAGTCACCCGCCACAATTAAATACGTCTCACGATCAGAACTTAAATCGTATCCTGGATATTCCGTTGGTGCTCTCGGCGCAATTGGGCAATACTCGCATGCTGATTAAGGACTTATTGCAGTTAGGACCGGGTTCCATTGTTGAATTGGATAAACTCGCCGGTGAACCGTTGGAAGTGTTGGTGAATGAACGGTTAGTCGCTCGTGGTGAGGTGGTGATGGTCAACGAAAAATTCGGCATCCGTCTCACCGATGTGATTAGCCCGACCGAGCGTGTGAATAAACTTCGATAAAAACCTAAGAGGTGAGGAATGAGGAGTAATGTGTGAGGAGTAGGATAAAAAAGGAATATGGTCCAAGACGATGGAGGAATCCGTTGTCCTTCCTCCTCATTGTTCACTCCTTACTTTCTAGGAAGACGATATGGACCTTACCCATGAAGCGCTGAAAATGGCGGGCACCCTGGCCCTGGTAGTCCTGGTCCTTCTTGGAGGTTTAGCCTGGGTTCGCCGCGCGTTCGGGGAATTGCCCGGAAGGAGTGGTGATCCGGTGATGCGCATTTTAGGCGGACTCCGGGTCGGAACGGGAAAGCACATCATGCTCGTGGAGGTGGCCGGAGAGGTGTTGGTGTTGGGGACGACAGCCCGGGAGATGACGTTGCTGACGACCGTTGCGGATGCCGGCCGGATTGATCGGCTCCGCTCTATAGGGAATCCGCTCGTCGGGCCGCTAGGCAGCTGGTTGGGACAATGGACCAGGCAGGCATTTGAGAAGTCCGAGCGAGAAGCGGTGACCTCCGGACCGTCCATCCGAATGTCCAAACGCGTTGCACAGGTGAGGGGAGACGAGAAGTCGTGAGACATCCCTTTTGGGGGTTTCGGGGAGGACATGAGTGTTGGCGACTGTTCGGTATGAGTCTGGTCCTGGGGCTGCCGACCTCGGCTTTTGCCCAGGCCCCCAAGGATCCGGCAATCAGTTTACAGGTATCCGGATTGGACGGAACCGAACCATGGACGTTCGGGCTTCGTATCCTTTTTCTCCTGACGGCATTAACTCTTGCGCCGGCCCTGTTGATGTTGGTAACGGCATTTACACGCGTCGTGATTGTTCTGGGTCTTCTTCGGCAGGCGTTGGGGACCATGCATGCACCACCGAATCAGGTGATGATTGGATTGGCCATGTTTTTGACCCTGTTTATTATGATGCCGGTATGGGAGCAGATTCGGGTTGAGGCTCTTAATCCGCTCTTGGAACAGCAGGTGACACAGGAAGTGGCGCTTGATCGGGCCAAGATTCCGTTAAGAACGTTCATGCTGAAACAAGTACGGGAAAAGGATTTAACCCTGTTTGTGGAGATGGCGAAAGTTCCTCACCCTCAGACGCCCGATGATGTCCCGTTCCATGTCCTGGTGCCGGCGTTTGTTACCAGTGAATTGCGCACCGCGTTTCAAATTGGCTTTCTCATTTATGTGCCTTTTCTTGTCATCGATATGATTGTCGCCAGCATTTTAATGTCCATGGGTATGATGATGCTGCCACCGATCATGATTTCATTACCGTTTAAATTGGTGTTGTTTGTGTTGGCTGATGGATGGTTTTTGGTCGTGGGAGCGCTGATGAATAGTTTTCAATAACGTGGGGAGGAAGGCGTAGAGCGTGAGGAGCAAGTAGTAAATAGTAAGAAGTGTATCGAATGCCGGGGGGCAACGATCCGGTTCTTTGTCTGTCTTCTTCCTGCTCACATTTCACGCCTTACCTTTGACATTCCATGGCAAGACTGAAAGGGATAAGGAGATGACAACTGAAAGTGTCCTGAGCATCGGTCAGGAGGCGATTCAAACAATCCTGCTTGTGGCGGGCCCAATGTTGGGTCTCAGCCTTCTGGTCGGACTCTGCGTGAGTGCCTTCCAAGCCATGACACAAATTAACGAAATGACCCTCACCTTTTTGCCAAAGGTGGCCACTATGTTTGTAGTGCTCTTGGTCACATTTCCCTGGATGGTGGAAATCCTCGTGGGATTCATGACGGGGGTATGGGCCAGGATACCCGAGTTTGCCCAATAATCGAAGGAGTGGGCCTGCGGCATGAATCAGAAAGATGTCCGGTAACCGGTGTTGCAATGGGATATGGCGATACAGCAGGTGTGGCAATTTGTGGTTGTGCTCGTGCGCACCGCCGTTATCTTGTCGGCGTTACCGTTGCTGGGGGGCCAGTCCGTACCGAGTCGTATCAAGATCGGCATGGCGGTGATCATCGCCATCCTGTTGATGCCCATCGTGACGTTTACCCTTCCTCCCAATTGGTTGGAACCTGGAAATCTGGTGATCGTCTTGGGTGCCGAATTGCTTGTCGGTCTGGTCTTAGGTTTGGCCCTGCGATTACTCATGACCGCGGTGGAACTGGCGGGAAGTGTGATGGGCTTTCAAGTGGGGTTTGCCATGGCCGGAGTGTTGGACCCTGTCACGCAAGTGGAAACCCCGGTGTTCGGGCAATTACTGACCATTCTGGCCACCCTTCTGTACTTTCAAGTCGATGGGCATCATTTGGTGTTGTTGGCGTTGGGCAGTAGTTTTCTGTTGATCCCCCCTTTTGGCGCCCATTTAAGCGCCCCCCTCCTGAGCGATGTGACCCAAGTGATTCAACGCACCTATGACACGGGGATGAAACTGGCCTTTCCTGTGATGGGGGCCACCTTTTTGGTTCATTTCATCATGGGGATTCTTGGCCGCCTGGTTCCCCAGATGAATGTGATGCTCACCAGTTTTCCCATTACGATTGCGGTCGGGTTGTTGGTGTTAGGCCTGGGCTTGCCCTTCATCGCCTTGGTTTTTCAAGACTCCATTGTCGGGATGGAAACGGTCCTGTGGGACTTACTACAGGAATTAGGGCATGGCTGAGAATAAAGACGGGGCGGATAAATCCGAGCAACCGAGTCCGAAGCGTTTAGCGGAGGCTCGTCGCAAAGGCCAAGTGCCGATGACCCGGGAATTGCCTTCGTTGTTTGTGTTGTTGGGCGGGGTTGGGCTGCTGTCTCTGTGGGCGCCTCACGCCTTTGTCCAATTTTTTGATCATTACCGACAGTGGTTGGCCCAGGCCGGAACCCTTCATTTAGATGCGCAGTCGACACATGCCTTGTTGTTAAATATTGCCTATCAGGCTTTTGTTCCCCTCATTCCGTTCGGGCTCCTGGTCGGGGTATTCGCCTTTCTCGCCGTTATCCTTCAAACGGGACCGCTGTGGATTGAAGAGGCCTTACAACCCAAGCCCTCCAAATTGAATCCCTCCAATGGGTTGAAGCGCATTTTTTCCTGGAAAGGCGTCGTCGACCTTTTAAAGTCCTTGCTCAAATTAGCAGGGGTGAGTGGCATTGCCTATCTGATTCTGTCTCATAACCTGCTCGCCATTGTTCAACTTCCCCTCCTGGAGTTAACGGAGGCGGTTGGGGGCGTGTGGGGTCTCCTGGAGAATATTACATGGTCGGTCGGAGGGTCCCTGCTCCTGTTGGCGATCATCGATTTCGTCTATCAGCGGTGGCAGCATATTGAAGATCACAAGATGACGAAACAGGAAGTAAAAGACGAGTCAAAGGATGTGGAAGGTGATCCGCAGATTCGATCCCGCCGGCTCAGTTTACAACGGGAACGCGCCCGACAACGAATGTTGCAGGCGGTGCCTAAAGCCGATGTGGTGATTACCAACCCTACGCACGTGGCGGTGGCACTCAGGTATGAAACAGGAAAAATGGACGCTCCGGTGGTGGTGGCGAAGGGCGCCGGATTTATGGCGGAGAAGATTAAGCAAATCGCGCGTCATGCGAACGTGCCGATTATTGAAAACCGGAGTTTGGCTCGAGGTCTGTATAAGGCGGTGAAAATCGGCCAAGAAGTGCCTAGTGCGTTGTATCAGGCGGCCGCCGAGGTGTTGGCCTACGTGTATCGCCTGAAGAAAATGCATGGGGGAGATTGAAGACGTGAAGCGTGAAAAGTGAAAAGGAAGACGAAAAAAATCAAAAGGAATCAGAAAAAAAACAGACTTTTTCCATTTCTTCTTCACTGGTGTCTTCTCGATTTTCACTTTTGGCTTTCCACCCCTGACATAGCAAGAGTGTTAGCAGAGTCCGATGGAGGCAGTTGGGCAATCTTTGTGAGAGCGGTAACCGATCAGGGCACGCATGGCATTTGATTCTCAAAAATTACGAGACGAACTGACTCCCGCGCATTATGGGGATGTTCTTTTGCCGATCGGGGTGGTGGGGATGCTCCTCCTCATGCTCTTACCCCTTCCCTCATTTCTGTTGGACCTTTTTTTATCCTTCAGTATTACGCTGGCTGTCTTGATTTTACTCGTGACCATGCATGCCGGGCGTCCTGCAGAATTTTCCGTCTTCCCCTCGGTGGTGTTACTCACCACGTTGTTCCGGCTTGCACTGAACATTGCTTCGACGAGGGCCATTCTCATGCATGGAAACGAAGGCCCCGCTGCCGCCGGGCAGGTCATTGCCGTGTTCGGGGAGTTTGTGGTCGGGGGGAATTATGCGGTGGGCATTGTGGTTTTCTCCATTCTGGTCATTATCAATTTCGTCGTGATCACGAAGGGGGCCACCCGTATTGCGGAAGTTGCCGCGCGGTTTACCCTGGATGCGATGCCCGGCCGGCAAATGAGTATCGATGCGGATCTGAATGCGGGAATCATTGACGAAGGCGAGGCCCGGAAACGCCGGGAGGCCATTTCACAGGAAGCCGATTTTTACGGATCGATGGACGGTGCCAGTAAGTTTGTCCGGGGCGATGCGATTGCCGCGCTGCTCATTATCTTCATCAACGTCATCGGGGGGTTGGGCATCGGCGTGCTGGAGCATGGGATGTCCATCATTGAAGCTGCCAAACGCTTCACCCTGCTGACCGTCGGGGACGCCATTGTGGCTCAAATCCCTGCCCTGATTATGTCGACGGCCGCCGGTATTATCGTGACGAGGGTTTCGACCAAAACCAGCCTTGGACGTGATTTAACCGACCAAATCTTTTTTAATCCCCATCTTGTGGCTGCCGTGGCGGGCATGTTGTTCTTTTTAGGATTTCTTCCCGGGCTGCCGCATGTCGCGTTTTTAATGTTGGGAACCATGACAGCCGGTCTTGCCTATGTGTTGTGGAATCAGAAGCAGGAGGCCGCTCGGCTAAAAAATCTTCCCAAGAAAAAAGATCCGGCGACCTCTTCCGGCACGGAATCGGTCGATTCCGTGACTCCTCCTGACCTTCTGGAATTGCATGTCGGTTATGGGCTTGTGCCGTTTGTTGATCAAGCTCAGGGAGGAGAGTTGCTGGAACGGATTCGGGCTATCCGGCGCCAAACGGCTCTTGATATGGGATTTGTCGTACCCGCCGTGCATATTCGGGATAATCTCCAGCTCAAACCCCATGAGTATAATATTTTGTTGAAGGGGATTCAGGTCGCCAAGGGAGAATTGGTGCCCCGGCATTTATTGGCCATCAATCCCGGTCATGCCAAAAAGGGCCTGCAAGGAAAGCCGGGAAAAGATCCGTGTTTCGGATTGCCGGCCGTCTGGATTGCTCCGACAGAAAAAGAGCGTGCTCAAATGGATGGCTATACGGTCGTTGATGGCCCGGCCATTATTGCCACGCATATGACCGAATTTATTAAAACGAATGGGCATGAATTGCTGGGTCGGCAAGAGGTCCAGAATTTGCTGGATAACCTCGCTAAGACGTATCCCAAGGTGGTGGATGACTTGATTCCGACTCAAATATCGTTAGGAGCGGTGGTGAGAATCCTCAAGAATCTCTTACGGGAACGAGTGTCGATCCGTGATTTGCGGACCATTCTGGAGACTGTTGCGGATTACACCACTCAGAGTAAGGATCCTGACACCCTGACCGAATATGCTCGGCAAAATTTATCCAGAACGATTTCGTCCCAATACGCCAATCCCGACGGATTGCTGCAGGTGATTAGTCTGGATCCGGTACTGGATCGCCGCTTGATGGAGGCGATGCGGCCGAGTGGAAATGGAGAGCAGGGTGGGTTGCCTCCCAGTTTGTTGAATCAGGTGATTGTGTCGGTCCGTCAGGCCATTGAGCGAGTCGTGAGTCAAGGATATCAACCCGTGCTGTTATGTTCCCAGTCGATTCGATCCCAACTGTATCGCTTAGTCTCGCCGGGCGTGCATGCCCTGGCGGTCCTTTCGCCGAATGAGTTGGACCCTAAAACTCAAATTCAAGCTATTGAAGTTGTGAGGATGCCACATGAAGCTGAAACGGTTTGAGGCCCTTTCATTACAAGAAGCTCTCCAAGCGGTCAAAGCCGAACTGGGACCTGAGGCGGTCATCGTTTCGTCGCGTCGTATTCAAAAAGGGGGAGGCTTGTTCGGTCTGCTTAGTCAGTCCGTCATTGAGGTCACCGCGGCGGTGGATCGTTCGGCCCAGGCGGAGGAAGGTCCTGCCGCACGCGTTGATCGCTCCCTTCAGAACCTTTTGGCCAAACGTGTTGTGCCTGAGGAGCCGGTTCGTCAACGGGGACAGCCCAAAACGGATGCCAGTTTTTCGGAAGCTCTCCAGGTGGCGACGGTGCTCGATCCCGTGACTCAGAACCTTCATGAGATGCGCCAGGAAATTCAACGGTTGCGGGAGGAGCAACAAGATCCTGAACGGGTGTTAGGGCCCTTGCGACAAGAATTAGAAGGCTTGCGGATTGTGGTGGGACAAGTCTTGGGAAGTCAGATGGACAAACGTGTTGAGGGGTTACCCGGAGACGTGATGGACGTCTACCAGTCCATGGTGAGTCAGGGCGTGACTCCTCAGACAGCGCATCATCTGCTTCGTGCGGTAGTGGAAACGCTCGGGACTGCCGGGGTGGGAAATCGGGAAGCCATGAAAAGTCTGTTATGGGAACGGATGGAGGAGACCGTAGCCGTCTCGGGTCCATCAATTTCCAAGCATTATGGCCAAAAAGTGATGATGATGGTTGGGCCGACAGGCGTGGGGAAAACGACGACCATTGCCAAGCTGGCAGGGTTGGCCCGACAACAGGATGAGCATCGGCGAACCGTGTTGATTACCTTGGATACGTATCGTGTGGCAGCGGTGGAGCAACTCCGGGTGTTTGCAAAAATTTTAAAAATTCCTTTGGAGGTGGCCGTATCCCACAAGGATTTTATGGAATGCATGGGACGCCATCAGCATGCCGATTTGCTGTTGATCGACACGGCGGGGCGAAGCCCAAAGGATCAAGCCGGGTATGACGAATTACTCGCGATCACCAGAGGACAATTACACGTCGAAACGCATCTGGTGTTAGCCGCTCCGATGGCCGAGTCGGTGCAGATGGACGCCATTCGCCGCTATCAATCGGTTCCTATCCATAAGCTCATCATCACGAAACTGGATGAGGTCTCGAGCGGGGGCGGTCTGTATAACGTCTTGTCACAGACGGGACTGCCGGTTTCGTATCTCTCTGCCGGACAGCGTGTGCCTGAAGACTTAGAAATCGCCACCCGGACACGCCTCATCGAATTGGCTTGGGGCCACTCACCAGGCCAGGTCCTTCAAGAACGTGTGCCGGTCACGGGGGTGGCGCACTAATGGCCGGGTCATTATCCACACCGGTTCTGGTGCCCGGCGTTCCGGCCCAACGACCACTGGATCAAGCCAGTGGATTGCGTGCAGCCATGACCTCCAACCCACAGGATCCTTCACGGATTCAGGTGATTGCGGTCAGTTCCGGAAAAGGCGGAGTAGGAAAAAGTAATGTCGTCGCGAATTTAGCGGTGGCTGCAGCCCGGCAGGGACGGAAGGTGTTGATCATGGATGCGGATCTGGCCTTAGGAAACGTCGACATCCTCCTGGGCCTCACTCCGCAGTATACGATTGAGGATGTTCTCTCCGGGCAGCGAGGGTTGAAGGACGTCCTCGTGACCGGGCCCGAAGGTATTCGCCTGTTGCCGGCGACCTCCGGAGGCCAGGCATTTACTCAGCTGACGCATGAGCAGCAACTTCATTTGCAATCGGCGTTCCTTCAGTTGGCGTCTCCGCCGGATTTGCTGCTTATTGATTGTGCGGCAGGGATTTCGGCCAATGTGCTGTACTTCAGTGTAGTGGCCCACGAAACACTGGTAGTGGTATCGCCCGACCCGACGTCTCTGACGGATGCGTATGCCCTGGTCAAAATTCTTTCCACCCGTTATCACTTACGCACATTCCGCATGCTGGTCAATAAAGTGAAGCATACTCAGGAAGGCAAAGATGTGTTTCGGAAGTTGAGTCTGGTGACGGATCGGTTTTTAAATATTTCGCTCGATTACCTCGGCTGTGTTCCCGCAGACGATTATGTGACCATGGCCGTGGCCCAACAACGCGCGGTGTGCGATGTCTATCCCCGCGCCCCGGCGAGTCGAGCCTTTTCTTCGTTGGTGAAGACCCTCAATGATTGGAGAGGAGATAGTTCCTGGCATGGGGGCTTTCAACTCTTCGGTCCTGCAGCTTTGGGAGCCACTCGAACTGTGACGGAAGGATAACCTATGAAACGTGGCGCGGTAACAACGGTTTCAGAGAGCCCGGTTTCGGAGAAACCGGCATCGTTGAATCCGACGAAACTTTCGCTTTCCACCCAGGAGCGTGAGACGTTGGTTCAGGAGTTTTTGCCGGTAATTAAATACATGGCTATGCGAATGGCCATGCGAGCGTCGAGTGGGCTCAATGTGGAAGATCTCATGAGTGCCGGAATGGTTGGGCTTCTGGATGCTCTGACGAAATTCGATCCTTCACGAGAAATAAAATTTCGTACCTATGCCGAGTTTCGTATTCGTGGAGCGATGCTTGATGAAATCCGGGCGATGGACTGGGTCCCGCGGTCTCTTCGGGAACGCATCGGGAAAATTCAGCATGCAGCCAATGAATGGACGAAACGCAAAGGGCGGCCACCGACGGAGGATGAGCTCGCAGAATCCTTAGGCATGGAGGCTCAGGAGGTGGACGAGACTCTTCTGCAAGCCAAGGGAGCCGTCGTGTTAAGTCTCGATGATTTGGGCTCCAATGATGAAGACTCACATCCCATTTTGGATGCACTGGCGGATCGGGACCAACCTTCGCCGTTGGAGACGTTGGTGTCGGAGGATGCCCGCCAGGCGTTGGTCGATGCCATTGAACGATTGCCGGAGCGTCAACGGCTGGTGTTAACCCTCTATTATTTTGAAGAACTGACCATGAAAGAAATAGGAGTCGTGTTGCACGTCACGGAATCCCGAATTTGTCAATTACATGCCCAAGCCATGATTCGTCTGAAGGCCCTTCTTCATACTCGGCTCGGTCCGTAGATATGCCTGAGAGAGACGGCGTAAGCCCTCAGGCGAAGGTGGCGTTTTTTTTTCGGCATGTCCGACATCTTTGATCGGGCATTGAACTTCAGTTCATGACCAATACGCGCCGTGTGAGGCATGAGTATGGTGAGATAGGGAGGTCTGCTTTTCCTTGAATTTCCAGACACCTCCGTTTTCCTTGCTACACAACTCTCGAATATCTCTGTGGGTTCAATGAAGCAGATGCCGACGGAAAAGGTCCTCGAAATGAACACGCCTCCCGGCGATCCCCTGTATACCATTCTCATTGTGGATGATGAAACGGTTGTGCGGATGGTTGCCAAGAAGCGTTTGGCCAAACTGCCCTGTCGATTATTAGAGGCAGGTAGCGGGGAAGAGGCGCTAGTCATCCTGGATCACGAGCCGGTGGATCTCATCCTGTCGGATTGGGTCATGCCCGGTCTTGATGGTCCCGGACTTTGTGAAGCGATTAAACAGGATGAACGCTATCGCACGATCCATTTTATCCTGATGACGGCATTGGACCATCCGACACAAATTGCCGAAGGGCTCAGCCGGGGAGCCGACGACTTTCTTTCCAAAACCGATTCCGATCATGAAATTGTCGCCAGAGTGTGCGCGGGGCTTCGAGCGCGACAGTTGATGACGTATGTGGAAAAGTCTAATCGGTTGTTATCACAAAAGCAGGCCGAATTAGATTCTGAGCTCCGTTCGGCCTCCACCTTTGTGCGTAGTCTGCTTCCCCGGACCGGGGAAGTGATTCCTGGAGTGCGGGTGGAGTGGGAATTTTTGCCGTCTTCGCATTTGGGGGGAGATTTCTTTCAGATCGCCCGATGGGGGGACGACCATCTCGGTCTTATGGTGTTGGATATGTCGGGTCATGGAATCGGGCCGGCGTTGCGGGCCGTATCGTTATCTCTGCTTTTCAAGGGAGACCACATGCAACAATTGTTTCCCTCCTACGATCCAGGTGAGATTCTGACGAGTCTGAACCAACAATATCCCATGAGCGATGACGGGGAGTACTTCACGATCTGGATTGGGGTATGGCAATGCTCCACCCGCCTCCTTCGATATGCGAGTGCGGGGCATCCCGGTTCCATTATTGTGAAAACCGACCGGTCCTCGATGGTGTTAGGCGAAAAATCCTGGCCCATTGGTTTTTCGCGTAACGAAGTGTATGGAACTAATTCCATCTCCGTGAAGCCGGGGGACCGGATGTATCTCTATAGTGATGGGATTTATGAGGTGATGAATCCTCAGGAAGAGATCTGGGGGAAAAAAAGACTTCGGAAGGCCCTTGAGGCGGTTGCCGGCCAGCCGATGCAGTCGGGATTATCCCGTATTATCGAGCAGAGCCGGGCATGGAATGCCAAAGGCGGGTTTGAGGATGACGTTGCGTTACTTGGAGTGGAGTTTTATACGTGAGGCCATAGCAGCAAGATACCCCTTTAGCCGGAAGATTCACCTCTCATGTTCTACCCTGACACCTCACGCTTGGCGGTTGTCGAAATGGCAGGTATGACAAACACTGTCTCCCGAATCCTCTTAGTAGACGATGATGCGTCAAATCTGGATGTTCTAGTCGAATGTCTGAAGGATGAACCCTATGAACTTGTTCAGGCCCAGAATGGGGAAGAGGCCTTAACGCATTTGCGAAAGGATGGCCAAGAATTTCATGCCATGGTGTTGGATCGAATGATGCCGGGGATGAATGGTCTTGATCTTTTGGGGCATCTGAAAGCTGATGAGCGGCTTCAATGGCTTCCGGTTGTGATGCAAACCGCAGCCGGATCTCCCCAAGAAATAGGCGAAGGGATTGAAGCGGGAGTCTTTTTTTATCTCATTAAGCCCTTTGACCAGCGGCTCCTTTTGCGGATTGTCAACGCCGCGGTTGAGGAGGGATTGAAATGGAAACGGATATGCCGAAATCTGCACCAACAGTCTCAGATTGTTGAATTGTTGCAGCAAGGCCGTTTTCACGTTCGTACCATGGAAGAGGCGTATGATCTGGCATTCCTATTGGGGCGAGCTTGCCCCAATGCAGAAAAAGTTGTGTTCGGGCTAAATGAACTCTTGGCGAATGGCGTGGAGCATGGAAATTTGGGAATCGGGTTCGATGAAAAAACGGTCCTGCAGGCAAAGGGAACATGGGAGAAAGAAATTCAACATCGGTCTGGGCTGCCTGAGTATGTCCATAAGGTGGTCGACGTGTTGTTTGAACGGTGTCAGGATTGCATCCAGATCACCATCACGGACCAAGGTTCGGGTTTCGACTGGCGGAAGTATGAACAGATCAACCCGGACCGAATTTTGGAAAGTCACGGAAGGGGTATTGCGATGGCCAAGGCCCTAAGTTTCTCACGGATCGAGTATCGAGGGAAAGGCAATCAGGTCGTGTGTGTCATCAAGACTGACTCCCCGATCGGTGATGAAGGGAACTCTTTCGCATCTGAACCGATGGCCGTTCACAAATCGAATCGGGCGTGAGGAGTCATACGTGAGGGAAAAGCGAATTTGCCCTCTCCAAAAATTTCCCTCCGTATCCTTACTCCTCCCTACAGGTTGTGGGCATCATGAGAAAAAATGAGTCTGTCTAAAGTAAGTTTCATTGGTCTCCGAAAGGGATCGTTGTCTCCTGTTTATCTCTTGATAGGTCGTAGGGATTACCCTGGGAATCGTAGCGTCAGATTAGACAGGAAGGGACGTTGGAAGGTTTACGGTTTTTTTTTACGAAAGATGAGAGGGTAACATGGAAGAATGCCAAGTCACGTCAAGGAGTCCTGATGAGCCGGTACTCAGGCCCCAAGGCGACCTCACCATTTTTGAAGCGGCACAATTTCACGCCGATTTAATGTCCTTGAATCAACAAAAGGGGCCTCTCGTGATTGATTTAAGCGGGGTGGACCGTATGGATTCCTCCTGTGTGCAGCTGATGGTCGCAGCGACCCGCTCCGGGCGGGTGACGGTGCGGGGGTATTCCAACCGTATTCGTGACAAGTTTGAGCAAATTGGATTTGCACAGTTTCTTCCACCCCAGGAATCGTAACGCAAAAACATTAAATAATGCAGTCGGTATTCAACGAGATTCAAGAATGAGGTGATGTGTGAATGGTGATTGGATGGTATGGATGGGTGTAGTGGTGGCCGGAACCGGAATTGGATATGTCTTGGGCGCCAGGAGCAGGCAGACACGAATCCACCGGCTGGAACAGCAACTGCAGGAAAGTATTCAGGCTCAGCGCCGTTGGATAGAGAACTGGAAGGCCTTTTGCCAGTGTCTGGCACCGGTGTTTCCGGTATTTGTGGCACAGATCAAGGCGGTCATTCAAGAAACAGGACAAGCGGCCGACGGATTGATTCAGCGGTTTCAGGCGATTTCACGAAATGCCAGGGAGCAGGTAGAGGAAACCGAAGCGTTGTTACATATGGCAGATGGGCATGGCGGGAAAGATGACTTTACCGTCGATCGGATCCTACATGACACGCAAAAGACCATCGAAATGTTTGTCAAGCAAGTCACACAGACGACCACCGTGACGCTCGCCACGGTGAGTGTGATGGAGCAGGCATTAGAAACCACCTCTCGAATTTCAGAGGTGGTGGAGGAAGTCGAATTTATTGCCGATCAAACCCGACTCTTAGCGCTCAATGCGGCGATTGAAGCCGCTCGAGCGGGAGAGCATGGCCGGGGGTTTGCCGTGGTGGCCGACGAAGTGACGAAGTTGGCCAATCGGTCTGCCCAGGCCTCAGAGCAGATTCGTACTCTCGCGACGACGGTGAAAGGCACAACCGAATCGGCCATGTCGGAACTCCAGGTGTTGGCGTCGTTAGACTTATCGGAAACGGTAGAAGCTCAGAACCAGGTTTTGGAGATGATTAAGATTATGGGTCAAAAAAATGAGACCTTAAAAAAGAGCGTTGGTCACAATTCGGGGCGAACCAAAGAACTGGGCAAGGATATCGGACATATTGTGATGTCCATGCAATTTCAAGATATTACCCGTCAAAAATTAGAGCATGTCTACCAGCCCTTGGAGCGCATTCATGCGCCGCTTCAAGCGGTGGCAGACGATACTGACGGTATAGATATGATGCCGAAGGTGCTCGAAGAAATCCGGAATCTCGAGCACACCTACACCATGGAGTCTGAACGACTCACGATGCAGTCTGCGCGTTCGGGTCAAGGGACGGTGATGGTCGGAACCGGCTCGGATGAAGGAGATAACATCACGTTATTCTAAAGACGTGAGGGGTGAAGGGGCAGGCGTGAGGTGTAATTTTCCACCGTACATCCTTCCGTTACTGAATTATGAAAAACTGGGAGGAGTTCGCGGGTTCCATGCTGATCGTACAGCGTCAACAGAGAAATTCACAGAACCAAAGTGAGGTAAAGCTATGGGCAAGACAGTTTTAGTGGTGGACGATTCCGTCTCGATGCGTCAGATGGTGAGCTTTACGCTGACCGGTGCCGGCTACGAAGTGGTCGAGGCTGGAGACGGAAAAGAAGCCGTGGATAAACTCAATGGAGGGGCGAAGCCCAGTTTGGTGATTACGGATCTGAATATGCCGAATATGGATGGAATTTCTTTGATTAAGGCGGTACGGGGCATGGCTGCCCATAAGTTTACCCCGATTCTTATGTTAACCACCGAGTCCTCTGATGACAAAAAGAAAGAAGGGCAAAGTGCTGGAGCGACGGGGTGGGTTGTCAAACCGTTCAATCCAGAACAAATGTTAGCCACGATTAAGAAAGTTCTTCCCGGCTAAGAAAAGGTGACGAGTGTGGAGTCTGGAGTGAGATTAGAGAAGCAAAACAAAAGAGTCAGGAGAAATCGTATTGTTGCCCCTTACCCCCTGCCTCCATTGAATTGAAGCGTAAGGGGGTGATGAGTGAATGCAGAAATCCCTAAAGGGTTAAAAAAATCGGGAAGGGAGTTAGTCCCTATGGTCTTCTTTAGACTCACGCAAGGCTTCCCATCTCATGAACCATATTGATTAACCGGTCCAATTGGCAGATCGGCCTCGGTATACCGGCAAAGATTGCTGAAGGGGCTGCGAGGCAAACCCAAAAAGAGTTCATGCTGTTTCTCCATATTTCCCGGGGATCGTTGAGCGAGGTAATGACGTTGATCGAGTTGCACGTGGTGTACGATATTTCCCCCAAGAAGCATGACAGACGATAGAGGGCCAACGCCATTTTACCGGGAAGACGATCACGGGACTCATTAAACAATTCAAGTATATATACGCTGTAACGCTACACAAGTAAGAGCGAACAAGGGAAGCCATCTACGGTGAAACGGTGAGGAAGAAGAGGCAGGCACTGCTTACTCCTTATCCTTCACTCCTTACCAAAAGGAGTTTATTCAATGGCAGTTGATCTTTCACGGTTTCAAGAGTCATTTTTTACTGAATCCGCAGAACATGTCGAAACCATCGAATCCGGTTTGTTGGCGTTAGAGCAACGTCCGAACGACCTGGACTTATTGAACCGAATTTTTCGGGGCGCTCATTCGATTAAAGGCAATGCGGGGATGTTTCATTTTACGGCCATTGCCGAGTTGACTCACAAAATGGAAAACATTCTGGATGACCTCCGGAATGAAAAAATGCCGGTGACCCCTCACATCATCGATGTGCTGTTACGGGCGCTGGACGGATTAAAAAACCTTTTGGATGCGGCGCAGGGAGGTGAGGCAGCAGATGAGGCGGCCATTCACGTCCTAGAAGGTGAGCTGGATGCCTGTCAGAAAGGAAGGCCCGCTTCTGCACAGGAGGGGGCTTTTGCTGAAACCGGTCCCCAGGCTTTTCCACTTCAAGCCGCCACGTGGCGAAGGGTCCAGATTGATTGGAGTGCCTTGCCGGAATTATTTCAACGAGGGATGGATCCCGCCCAGATTTTCAAGGAACTGCATGAGTTGGGTATGGTGAAGACGCTGCATGTGCGAACCGACGGTCTTCCGGCTTTGGATGCACTCGATCCAGAACGGTGTTATCTCGGTTGGAGGGTGGAATTGGAAACGGATGCTCCTATCGCCCAGATCGAGGAGGTGTTTGCGTTTGTCCGAGATGGGAGCGAGTTAGCCATCATCGATTGCGCACCGAAAAAACCGGAACCCTATAAACGGGTGGGGGATATTCTGGTGGAAGAAGGCGTGGTGACTCCGGAGCAAATCGCCGAAAGCCTGGCCAAGCAAAAGCCTCTTGGCGAAATTCTGGTGGAAGAGAAAAAGGCGTCTCCCCAACAAGTCCATCAAGCGCTGCAGAAGCAGCAGCAATTGAAAAAAAATGAGGTGGCATCTATTCGGGTCGATACGGAAAAGATCGATAAATTAATCAATCTGGTGGGGGAATTGGTGATTACGCAATCGATGATTACCGACCTGAGTGAGAAGTTTACCCTCGCGCAGCTCCCGGTTCTCCAGGAACGGATAACCCAATTGGAACGTAATACCCGGGAGATACAAGAACGGGTCATGTCCATTCGAATGATGCCGATCGGAAGTGCCTTCCACCGATTCCCGCGGTTGGTTCGGGATCTCGCAGGGAAAAGCGGCAAGCAGATTCAATTGGTCATGTCAGGAGAGGAAACCGAGTTGGATAAAACGCTGATCGAGGCGATTGGCGACCCGCTCACCCATCTGGTTCGCAATTCAGCCGATCATGGGTTGGAGTTACCCGAAGAACGGGTGGCTCAAGGCAAACCGGAACGAGGAACCATTCGTCTCCATGCGTATCACGATGGCGGCAATATTTGTATTGCCGTGGAGGATGACGGGCGAGGGCTGAACCGGGAAAAGATCATTAAAAAAGCCATCGAAAAAGGGATCATTGCCGATGGCAGCAATATGTCGGATGAAGCCGTGTATCAACTGATTTTTCGGCCTGGATTTTCCACGGCAGAGACCATCACCGATGTGTCAGGTCGAGGGGTGGGGATGGATGTGGTGAAGCGGAATATCGAGGGTCTTGGCGGGTCAGTGGACATTCAGAGCACGATGGGAAAAGGTTCTCGCCTCACGCTGAAATTGCCGCTTACGCTGGCCATTATTGACGGGATGACCGTCCGGGTCGGTCAGGATAACTACATTATCCCGCTTATTGCGGTCACCGAATCCATTCGCCCTAAACCCAATGAGTTGCAACGGATTGTGGGAAAAGGCGAGGTGGTCAATCTTCGTGGAGAATGGGTGCCGGTGGTCAAGCTCTATGAGGCGTTTGCCCTCACGCCAGACTTTACCGATCCCTCGCAGGCTTTGTTGGTGATCGTGGAAACCGATGGCCGGCGATTGGCCGTGCTCGTGGATGAACTGACGGGGCAACAACAAGTGGTCATTAAGAGTTTGGAACAAAATTATCGCAAGGTCGAGGCTATTTCCGGAGCCACCATTCTGGGGGACGGACAGGTCGCGTTGATTTTGGATGTGCCGGGATTGGCCAAATTGGCACGGGTTGGCCACATTGCGGCGGCATAAGGAAGAAGTGGAAGGTTAGGAATGAGGAGTAAGGAGGTAAAGAAACGGGAAAAGAAAGAATCGGATCAAATGCTTTCTTGCGCCCTACTCCGGCCGAGGTAATGCAGGTTGATAACCACAATACATGACAAAGGAGCTAAATAATGACCACCGCAACGGCTGAACCGACAGAACAACGCTCGATTCGAACGACGTATGCCAGCGACGATCAACAATATCTGACCTTCAATCTGGCGGATGAATATTACGGAGTGGATATTCTGAAAGTACAGGAGATTAAGGGATACACCACGGTGACCAGGATCCCCAATACCCCTGACTTTCTTAAAGGGGTGCTCAATCTTCGGGGCACAATTGTGCCCATTGTGGATCTTCGCATGAAATTCGGCATGGGGGTGACCGAACCCACGTCGTTCACCGTGGTGGTTGTGGTCAATGTCCGGAATCGTGTGATGGGCTTTCTGGTTGATGCGGTGTCTGATGTGTTGGATATGAATGCCAAGGATATTCAGGCCCCTCCGGACATGGGCACCTCGGTCGATGTCACGTTTATCGCCGGCATCGGTAATGCCCAGGATCGCTTAGTGACCCTGTTGGATATTGATCGGGTTCTCACGGAGGAGGAAGTCGTCGTCGTGGAAAACATTCAAGACTTGGAAGAAAAACCTGAGGTCCATGACTGACCGGAAACTAAAGGGACCATGGATGGTCTGGGACACCGGCGGGGAACAACAACTTTAAAGAAGCCAGCGAGGACTCTATGAACAGGATGGTGAACACAAATTTCAGTTTGGGGATTGCAACCAAGTTGGTGGTGTTGTTCGCCATCTTTGGCATAGTGCCGATGGCCGCGGTGGGGTATTTAGGGGCTTCCGCTACGGGGGAAATGGAAACAGCCGCCGGACTGCGCGTGCAAGCGATGGCTGAGACCATTGGAGATAAAATCGACCGTAATTTATTCGAACGGTATGGGGATCCTCAATCCTTTGGTCTTAATAGGATCGTGGGTGAGCGCTACCATTGGTACAGCAAGGAGAATAATGCGATAGCGAGTGCCATGAATCAATATGTCGCGACTTCCGGAATTTATTATTTGACGATATTGGTAGATCCTGCTGGAGATGTCATGGCTGTGAACTCAAAGGATGCCAAAGGGAATCCGATCGACACCACGGCAATTTATTCAAAAAAATATACGGACGCTCCCTGGTTTAAGGCGGTGGAAGCGAAAGAATTTACCACAAGACAACCCTTTACGAGCCCCGGCAATGATACGGCGACCGGGACCTACATTGAAGACGTTCATGTCGATGAAGATGTGAAGTCGGTGTATTTGGGAGATGACGGGTTGACCTTGGGTTTTTCTGCTCCGGTGTATGTGGATGGCGATTTGATCGGGTATTGGACCAATCGGGTCAAATTTTCTTTGGTGGAAGAAATCGTGCAATCCGCTTATCAAGAGCTTAAAGGGGCCGGATGGATGGGGTCGGAAATTTCTCTGCTCGGAGATAAGGGGCAGGTCATCGTGGATTTTGATCCCTCCAATCAAGGCACAGAGGACATGACCCATGATTTTGAAAAGACGTTGTTTAAACTCAATCTGGCAGACAATGGAGTAGAAACGGCAAAATTCGCCGTTGCTGGAAAAACAGGCTATCAATTAGCCCTCCATGATGAGAAGAACATCTGGCAAATGGGTGGCTATACCCATCTGAAAGGCGCCTTAGGCTATCCGGGTATGAATTGGTCTGTCCTGGTGAGAGTTCCTAAAGCCGAAGCCACTGCTGCGGCCATTGCATTTAATCGAGATTTAACCATTACCGCCATTATTTGTCTGGTTCTGATTTTGGTCGTTGGATTGTGGGTTGGTCGTCGTGGTGCAAATAATCTGGTTCAAATTAGCGAAGTGGCTCAACGGGCGGCCGATGGAGATTTGAGTCGGCGGGTCACCGTGATGTCCAATGATGAATTGGGAACCATGGGCAAGGCGATGAATGTCATGTTGGATAATTTGGTGAGAGTGGTATCGGAAGTCCGCCAGGCTGCGGAACATGTCTCTATCGCATCAGGTGAAATCACCCAAGGTAATGAAGATCTCTCGCAACGCACCTCGGCTCAGGCAGGCGCCTTGGAGGAGACCAGCGCGTCGATGGAAGAGATGACGTCCACCATCAAGCAAAATGCCGATAACGCCAAGCAGGCCAACCAATTAGCGGTGGCCGCCCGGGAAGTGGCAGAGAAGGGGGGCGCGGTCACGGACAAGGCTGTGGTGGCCATGGATGAGATTAATAAGAGCAGCAAGAAGATCGCGGATATTATTAACGTGATCGACGAAATCGCGTTTCAGACAAACCTTTTGGCACTCAATGCTGCCGTGGAAGCTGCACGCGCAGGTGAACAAGGCCGGGGTTTTGCTGTGGTGGCCTCGGAAGTGCGAAATCTGGCACAACGTTCGGCCTCGGCTGCCAAGGAGATCAAGACACTGATCAATGAATCGGTGCAAAAAGTTGGTGACGGCAGCGAGTTAGTGAATCGCTCGGGCCAGACGCTGGGCGAGATTGTGAATTCGGTTAAACGAGTCACGGATATTATTTCGGAAATCAGTGCGGCCTCCCAGGAGCAGGCTGCGGGGATCGATCAGGTGAACAAGTCGGTGATGCAGATGGATCAGGGCACGCAGCAGAATGCGGCCTTGGTAGAGGAAGCTACGTCGGCTTCCCAATCCATGAAGCAGCAAGCGACTGAACTGTTGAATCAAGTCGCATTTTTTAAATTAGAAGATACAGAACAAAAACGGGTTGCAGGGACACAACCCGGATCGGGAGCCAAGGTTGCGCTTTCAAGTGGCAATAATTCCTCCGCCATGAGTAAGCCTTTACATTCAGTGAAGGGTGTCCTCCCTCCAAAGGCCACGGCGAAGACTCAACCGGTTGGCGTGGGCAGTTCGAATGGCCATGACCGCCGTCAACGTCAGGATGATTTTTTTGAAGAGTTTTAGAAGACGTGACGGGTCAATCGTGAGGGGAGAGACGAAATGACAGAAAAGAGGGAGCCTGATGGCGTTGCCTTTTCGGGCATCCCGGCCGGTTGGTAGGGGGGATCCATCCTACGCCTTACGGTTCACCCCTTACGCGGGACATTGAGGCAGGCAAGTTTGTTTATTTATCAAATAAGATAGGAGGTCGCATGGGTAAAGTATGGAACTCAATAGGCATCGGTCCAAAGGTGGTGATGACTATTATGGTGGTCTTTTCAAGTTTACTTGCAGGGGGAGCGTATTTGCTCGGACAGCAATTGCATTCCGATCTTGAACGGGTCTTGTCCGATCAGGCGTATATTGTTCAAAAGCAAATTGAGGTCACTCGTGCCTATGTGACCAAAGAGTTTGTGGTGAAAGCCAAGGCGGCTGGGATGAATACCGGGGTTGACCATAGTGCTCCCGATACGGTTCCCTTTCCGGCCACATTTGCTCGTGAAACCTCTGAAATATTGGCTGAGGAAGGCGTGTTTAATGCCAGGATCGTGAGTCTCTCGCCCCTGAATCCCAAAAATGCTCCGCAAGATTCCTTTGAGAAAGACGCCCTAGCTGCCCTGGCTGCCGGCCAAAAAGAATTTACCAGAAACGATACCGTGAATGGGAAAATGATGTTCCGCCGTGCGACCCAGGATTTGGCGACGGTCCAAGCCTGCATCGGCTGTCATGAGGGCAAAAAAATCGGGGAAATGCTGGGAGCTGTATCGGTACAGATTCCCATGGATGGTCCCGCTGCCCAATTACAAGGGAATCTCAGTAATATGTATATGGGGATTCTGGCCGTGGGCTTGTTGATGATGGGGCTGTTGTATCTGATGATTGCGAAGTTGGTGGTCAAGCCGATGAAGAGTCTGGAGTCCATGGCGGAGCGAGCCAAGGAAGGAGATCTCACCGGTCGGGCCAGCGTGAACAGTCAGGATGAAATCGGTCGAACCAGTGAATCGTTTAATATGATGTTTGACCGGGTGAGTGAAGTCATTGGGTCTGTCAAAACAGCTGTTTCCGGCATTACGACCGGGACTTCCGAGATAAATGCAGGAACCTCCGATCTTGCCGGGCGAACCTCGGCGCAAGCAGGAGCCCTGGAAGAAACCAGTGCGTCCATGGAAGAGATGACCTCTACCATTAAACAGAATGCGGATAACGCCAAACAGGCGAACCAATTGGCGGTGGCCGCCCGGGAAGTGGCGGAGAAGGGTGGCGCGGTCACGGACAAGGCCGTGGAGGCCATGGATGAAATCAATAAGAGCAGCAAGAAGATCGCGGATATTATTAATGTGATCGACGAAATCGCGTTTCAAACGAATCTCTTAGCTTTGAATGCAGCGGTGGAAGCGGCACGGGCGGGCGAGCAGGGACGAGGTTTTGCGGTAGTGGCTTCGGAAGTGCGAAATCTGGCGCAACGTTCTGCCACGGCGGCCAAGGAGATTAAGACGCTGATCAACGAATCGGTGCAAAAAGTTGGCGGTGGCAGTGAGTTGGTCAATCGCTCGGGCCAGACGCTGGCCGAAATTGTGAACTCGGTCAAACGGGTCACGGATATTATTTCAGAAATCAGTGCGGCTTCCCAGGAGCAGGCGGCGGGGATTGATCAAGTGAACAAGGCGGTGATGCAGATGGACCAAGGCACACAACAAAATGCGGCCTTGGTGGAACAGGCGACTTCAGCGTCCCAATCGATGGCGCAACAAGCTGAGGATCTGTTGCGGCAGGTCGAGTTTTTCAAGGTCCAGACTGAGTTCGGGACTCAACGTTCTGAGCCTATGGCAAAAACCGGCTCATCCGTTCACGCTCAATCGACGAGCGGAACGGGGTCTCAATATTCTCGTGCGGCCTCGTCTATGACTGGTAAAGCTCAGGGAAAGCATTTCCCCACTAAAAAAGAGGTCGCTGTGGGTGTTGGGAGTTCGGGGTCCAACGGGCATAAAAAGCCAGGGGATGATTTTTTTGAAGAATTTTAGAAGACTGTTCATAACTTGGACCTGGCGAAAAGGGGAAATCATGACTCCCACTTCAACGCCTGTGAAATTCTCTCCTAAAGTTGGATCCATTTTTCCCGAAAACCTGGGGAGGATTCTATGAGTGTTTATTAACATTGTGTTTAAACCAGGTTATGGAAGAAATGCTGGATGTTCCATAACCATGTCGGACTCATCTGCATGATGTTTCCCTATACTTACAGGAGGAGGATGATTATGAGGAGATGGACTGTATTTTCACTAATGTTTGTCATGTTAGGTCTTGGCTTTGCCTTGGTTGCGCCGCTAGGTCTAGCCGCAGACGCGGCTAAGGAAATGGCGGCCAAGTACATCTTGGCTACCTCTAAGGCTGCCAGAACCGTGTATGTCAAGGGGATTATGGCCGACGCGACCAAAGGTGGAATGAAACCGTCTGAAGATTGGGTGAAGGATGACCACGGCATGATGCTGCCGGCTCAGTTCGTGAAAGAACTCGGGAAAGAAATAAAGGAGTTTGATTTGTCTTTGGTTGGGACCGATCCCTTGTATGCCTCCAATGCCGCGAAAAGTGCCAAGGAAAAGGACATGCTCGCGGAATTAGCCAAAGGAAAAGAAAAAGTATTAGTGGCGGAAGATGGCGGAGTGACGGTCGGTATGTCGGCCGATTATGCTATCGCGGACATTTGTGCTGATTGCCATAACTCACACCCAAAAACCACCAAAAAAGATTGGAAGAAGGGTGATTTTATGGGAGCCATTGTGGTGCGACTGAGATAATAAAGTTTTAAGATCATTTTCTTGAGAGAGGCTGGGAGGGCTTAGATGCTTTCCTCGCCTTTCTCCTCTTCTTCCTTTCCTTATATCCTAAAAAATCTCGGGCTGAAATTCCCCGGGTATGGGTGTGCCTAGTGGGTAAAGGATTGAACCTATGGTCTTTTGTTTAACCCCTCAATTTTCCCCCTTGATCTAAAATATAATCTGTCAGGCAGTTTCCCTTTAGTTGAACGAGAGACTGCGCCCATTAAGTTCCATACCCGGCCAGAGGATCGAACGGAAGTCTTCGCATTGGGGATATATTTCGAGCCAATATTCTGGATTTCTTTCCAACCAGCTATACCATTGAGGTCAGCGAGAGGCAGGAAAGTTCAGGCGATCATCAAAATCCTGCAGCCACTCGGTATATAAGAATTTGAACGACCCGGCCGGAATGCCATTGGGCGGAAACTTATACACCCGGTGCAGGCAAAATCCCTACCTCTTGCGAAAGCGAAACCAATCAGACCGTCCCAATCTTGCCTCCATACAAGACAAGGAGTATCCGTTCCCGCTAATCAAAGGAAGGAGGTGATGCAGGGAATTCTTATTGGCAAGAGGGGGGGAATCGTCATATACTCTCGTTCTATTCGTTTTCTTTTGTTCTCGTGTGTCGCTTGTCTCACTTTCAAAACAAGGAGGTTCTATGAGCCGAAAGAAATTTCTCTCTGCAGTTTTTTTCCTGATTGCTCTCCTCGCGCCTGTCATAGTATTTGCAGGGGCCGATGTGGTTGAAACAGGCCGCCTCCTGGCTATTCTGCTTGACGCCGGGCGTGGGGCAGTCGCGGCCAACCAGCCCCTGATCAATGATGCGAGCAAGGGAGACAAGGGGTTCACGCCTGATGTGTTTGCCCAGCAACTCGCGGAGAAATTTAAGGCCCGAGCCAGCGTGGATTTGGGTAATCTGAAAGGGAGCGGCGTTCCCGAGATGGCGCAAAAGCTGCTGCTGGAACTCGTTGAAGCCGCAAAAAAGACGGTCGCCAACAACCAGGATAAAATCAATAAGCCCGGTGTCGCGTATAAGGGCTTTACACCGGCCCATTTCGGGACGCAGACCGCTACTTTGTTCAGCGAAAAAAGCGGTATTTACATGAAACAAACGACAACAGATGCGTTACTCCGAAATCCGAAGAATAAGGCAGATGACTTTGAGTCCGGGATGATGAAAAAATTCGGCGATTCCGCTTATCCACGCCAGGGGGACAAGATCGCGAGCGAGACAACCGACGGAGCCGTGCGTGTGATGTTGCCCTTGTTCTATGGGAAAGGTTGCATGGGTTGCCACGGTGGTCCCAAAGGTGAAATGGATGTTTCCGGCTACAAAAAAGAAGGGGCCAAGGAAGGCGACCTTGGAGGGGCAGTCAGCGTGAAGCTTCCCGCCAAATAAGCAAATCCTATTATTAAATCCTAAGTGCCCGGGAGGAACTAATTTAAGATTTTTTGTGGGCTTCCGGAAGTCTGAGTGCTTCCGGAAGCAAGTGGGAACACCTTCGAATTTATGAGAGCCAAAAATCTTTCTTAGGTGGGGATTCTGAAGGATTGTCAGCAAATCCCTTACCCCAAAGAACCCATGACTCTCCATAAATAAATAAGGAAAATAAATAAGGAGAAAAATGTATGCGCGCCTTAGCATCCCTGTTGTTCATTGCGGTTTTGACTGTTGTGTCCTTTGGCTTGACATGGGCGGCCGATGCCCCTATTTTTGGCACCTTTGCCCTGTTTGAGGTGGATAAAGATTGGGGAAATTTGTCGGTGGAAGAAAGGCAAAAAGGAGGGGAGGAGGCGAAAGCCCTGTTGGAATCAATCAAAAATCAGGTCACCGTGGATGGCTATTGGACCTATGGGTTGACAACGGAATCTCATTTTATGCTTCGGCTGCATTCCGCCGACCTCAAAGCCAATCAGCAATTAATGACTCAACTCCGGAGTACTCGCCTCGGCCGACATTTGAATTTGGAATACACCGTCAGTGGAGTGACCAAAAGTTTAAATTATGCGCCGGATTTTCCGGAATTGTTGGAAAAGTTGAAAGCAGCGAAATACAAAGGAGATCCGTCGACATATGCAATTATGATCCCGGTTCGGAAAAATGCCGAATGGTGGAATCTGCCTAAAGAAGAACGTGTGGCGCTGATGAAAGAGCATACCATTCCCACTGTGGCCTATTTAGAAACAGTCAAACGGAAATTGTACCATTCCACCGGGATTTCAGACGTGGATTTTTTAACATATTTTGAAACAAATAGTTTGATTGAATTCAATGATCTGGTCATTGCGTTGCGGATGGTTCGGGAGGATAGCTTCAATGTTCAGCTCGGAGAGCCGACGATCATTGGCACACTGAAAAACTGGAATGAGATTGTGGATCTCCTTATGAAATAGATGGGTCCCAGTTCGATCAGATGGATTCATGGTTTTGAATAATCATTTTGGGGATTATATTGCCTGAAGGTGACAATTGTGCCGATTGCCATAACAAACACCCCAAAACTACCAAAAAAGATTGGAAGAAGGGTGATTTTATGGGAGCCATTGTTGTCAGACTGAAATAATTTCGTTTTACGACCAATCGTCTTGAGAAAGGGCGGGGAGGGTATCACAACCTTCCTCGCCTTTTTTTATTCCCACCCCTGGGCTTCCCTTTTTTTTAAAAAAATTCCCTCCGGTCCTTAAATTCGATCATAGGTGTGCCGATAACTTGAAATGGAAAAGGAAAAAGAATTGAGGCTGAAGGGTGAGTGGTAAAGCGAATAGTCCATCGTTTCACGCCTCACGAAGAAATCTGTTTCTTGCATCCATTCCGGATTTTTTCACTTCATTGAGCCCCTGGAACGGAAATCTTCCAGCGGAAATATGGCTATCGAAAATATTTTATGGGAGTGGGTTTTTGTCGGAATGACCACGGCCTATGGTCTTTCCCTTTGACGTCCTATGTAGTCTATGGGTTGTGGTTTCTATTGGTTCCAGGAAGGGTGAGTAGCAAGGCGTAAAGGGGATGTGCGGTGTTTTTTTCACGACTCCTTCCTGTTCACTCCTCACTATCAATCCCTTTACTTTTTGTTTTGGATCAATTGACGATAAAGGACAATATGATGACGGCAACGTTGACTGATAATGAATTTGAACAGTTTAAACACTTAATTTATCAGCAGGTCGGTATTACGCTCGATGCCCCAAAAAAAACGCTCTTAGTTTCTCGTTTGGGGAAACGGCTTCGGGATCTTCACCTTTCCTCGTATCAGGCGTATTACGACTGTGTGAGCGGGAAAGGCGGGGAAGAAGAGTTGATGAAGTTGTTGGATCTTGTGTCAACGAATAAAACTGATTTTTATCGGGAGCCTGTGCATTTTGATTTTCTCCGCGACCAGGTTCTTTCAGAGGTGCAATCGGCCAAGACCTTGAGAATTTGGTCTTCCGCGTCCTCTTCCGGGGAAGAACCCTATACGATTGCCATGACCCTGTCTGATGGCATTGCCGATATTAATCGATGGGACATCAAAATTCTCGCCTCCGATATTTCTACGCGGGTATTGGCAAAGGCTTCCTCGGGTATCTATGAGGAAGAGCGGGTGAGTCAACTTCCCATTGATTTGGTGAAACGACATTTTCTCCGTGGGAAAGGCCCGCAAGCGGGAAAGCTGCAGGTGCGCCCTCAGATCGCGCGTCTTGTGGCCTTTCGACGGATAAATTTGATGGACCCGACCTTTCCTATACGGAGTCAATTGGATGTAATCTTTTGTCGGAATGTTATGATTTATTTTGATCGTCCCACGCAAGCCAAACTCATGGAGAAGTTTTTCCGATATCTCCGCCCTGGTGGATATTTGTTTATCGGACATTCAGAAAGTTTGCAGTGGATCGACCATCAATTTACATATCTGCGCCCGACCATTTATCAAAAACCGATCAGCGTGAAAAGTGAGGCGTAGGGGAGAGGGCAAAGGGGAGAGTGGTTAGGCGTGGAGGATCGGAAGCACTCATCACTTTTCTCATGCTCCTGACTGTTCACTCCTTACTTTAAGGAAATTATGTCATCTACAGGATTGATGGAATTTGGGCATATTCGGCGAATGCAGGATACCCGCTTCCCCTACGAAGTGGCCGTCATTCTCCCAGGTGAATATTTTGTAAGCCGGGAGCCCAAAGTCGTCTATACGGTATTAGGTTCCTGTATCTCAGTGTGTCTGCGAGATCCAGAAGCCGGCGTGGGAGGGATGAATCATTTCATGTTAGCAGCTCCTTCCAATATTGAAGGACACGATAATTGGGCAGATTCGGGACGATACGGGAGCTTTGCCATGGAAATGCTGATGAACGATATTTTCAAGCGCGGCGGAAAAAAAGACCGCCTCGAAGCGAAAGTCTTTGGCGGGGGAAAGATTTATGATGGCACCATCGATATTGGGGCC
The DNA here is from genome assembly GCA_020632595.1 of Nitrospiraceae bacterium. Taxonomy (NCBI): domain Bacteria; kingdom Pseudomonadati; phylum Nitrospirota; class Nitrospiria; order Nitrospirales; family Nitrospiraceae; species Nitrospiraceae bacterium. The sequence continues at coordinate 64,948 of JACKFF010000006.1, forward strand.
CAAAATGCCGCTTGGGCTCTCGCCTTTTTGGAACAGGAGGGTCTGTCGCCTATTAAAGCCGATGTCGGAGATGTCTGTCCTCGGAAGGTGTACTATTTCACCGATTCGGGAAAAGTGCTCATGAAAAAACTCGACCGTGTCGTGGCGAGTGCGATTGCGCAGGAGGAGGGGCAGTATCGGAAGAAACTTCAACATGCTCCTGTGCAGTCGGACGTCACACTTTTTTGAGGAAACACGAGAGGCGTAAGGTGTAAGGCGTGAGGAGAGAGGACTGTCGCGAGAGAAAACCATGTTGTTTTTTGCTGCTGACGCCTCACTGTTTACTCTTTACGGAATTAGGGGGATCAATATGAATGGTAAAAAAATACGCGTGTTGATTGTAGATGACTCGGCATTGATTCGAAATGTTATGACGGAGATTTTATCGCAAGATCCTGAGATCGAGGTGGTCGGAACCGCTCCTGACCCCTATGTCGCCAGGGATAAAATGAAGGCCCTTAACCCTGATGTGCTGACCCTGGATGTGGAAATGCCAAAAATGGATGGACTCACCTTTTTGCAGAAAATCATGGCCGCACGGCCGATGCCTGTGGTGATGGTGAGTTCGTTGACTGAACAAGGCGCGGCGACGACGTTACAGGCTTTGGAAGCCGGTGCCGTGGATTTTGTGACGAAGCCCACGGTGGATGTTCAGCATGGGCTGTCGGACTTAGCTCATCAAATTATCAGCAAAGTGAAGATCGCGGCCCAGGCCAGCGTGAAAAGACGAACTCCACCGGCTGACTGTACTGAACGGATTAAAGCACTGGCTGCCCAATCCGCGATGATTAAAACTACTGATACGATTATCGCTATCGGGGCGTCCACTGGTGGGACCGAAGCGCTTCGGGAATTATTGGAAGTGCTGCCACCGAATACCCCACCCATCATTATGACGCAGCATATGCCGGAACAATTTACCAAATCGTTTGCCAATCGGCTGAATGAACTGTGTCAGATTCACGTGAAAGAAGCTCGGGAAGGTGACAGCGTCATGCCCGGACAGGCCTTGTTGGCGCCGGGTAATTATCATATGGAACTTCGCCGGAGCGGTGCCCGCTATTATGTCTCACTGAATCAAGAGCCGCAGGTCAACCGATTTCGTCCCTCCGTGGACGTCATGTTTCGATCGGTCGCCCGGTATGCCGGGGGGAATAGTCTCGGAGTAATCCTGACTGGAATGGGGAATGACGGTGCTGCCGGCATGTTAGAAATGAAGCAAGCCGGAGCCTTTAACCTTGCCCAGGATGAAGCGTCCTGTGTCGTGTTTGGGATGCCCAAAGAAGCCATTAAGGCTGGAGGAGTCGACAAAATTCTTCCGTTACACGACATTCCTGCAGCCATGCTGGCTCATTTGAAGATGCTGGCTCCGCGTTAAGAGGAGCCTTCCGGATAGGGAAGGTCCCGAGATATAAACACAGTGGCCTTTTTCCGGTCCTAATGATTCTCCTGATATCATGAGGCTGAACTCCTGTCTTTGTCCCATTCGCCATGGGGAGATCATTGAGGTTTGTCTCTATAATTTGGGGGCCTTCATCTTTTTCCCTTTTTTTTGCTTTGTTGAATTTCCATACGGGGACATGCTGCCTCTGTGTGGACTTTTTCCCGCTGGTCTGGAAGATGGGAATTTGGATGTCTGGGCATTAATCGAAGAGCGTACTTTGAACGGTGCCCAATCATTTGTTTCCTTATTAGCTTTATTTCCAGTAGAACCATAGTGGCCCCAGAAATAACCTTTGAAGATGTTGCATATATCCGGAATCTGGTCCGGGTGCAGGCAGGAATGGTTTTAGAGCAGGAGAAAACCTATTTAGTGCAATCCCGCCTTGAGCCGTTTGCCAAACAGGAAGGTTTTGGATCAATGGCTGATCTGGTTTCTTCCCTCCGACAGACTTCCTATGGCCCATTACACAAACGGGTCGTGGAGGCCATGACCGTCAACGAGACAAGTTTTTTTCGGGACCTCCTTCCATTTCAAGCACTAAAAGACCGGCTCCTGCCGGAAGTGATTCAAACAAATAGAGATACCAAGCGTGTGCATATTTGGTGCGGAGCCAGTTCCAGCGGACAGGAGCCCTATTCAATTTTTTTGACCATTTTGCAGCATTTTCCGGAACTGACGTCCTGGCATATTCGTTTGATTGCCACTGACATTTCGCAGGAAATGGTCAGACGTGGTCAGGAAGGGCGATATGGACCATTCGAAGTCAATCGGGGCCTTTCTCCGCTTATGCTGAAAACCTATTTTTCACAGGAAGGGATGGAATGGCAGATTCGTGATGATGTGCGGGACAGAATCGAGTTTTATGAAATGAACCTGATCGGTTTGTGGTTGGTTCTTCCGCCAATGGATCTGGTATTCATGCGGAATGTCATGATGTATTTCGATATGGAAACCCGGAAGGACATTCTTCGCCGTATTCGAGGAATTCTCGCCCCTCATGGGTATTTGATTCTCGGAGCCACGGAAACAACGTTGGCTGTGGATGATCATTTTGAGCGTGTTCCGGTGAACGGCACGACAGTATACCGAATTAAGAAGGATTAATGGAGAGTGTGATTTTTTATGGTCTGATCGGGGCATCTTGCGCCATTTGATGGGCGTAACCTTTCAATGGGTTTCATTGTTTTTCCTCGAAAGAGTCGCGAATGCATTCGACTGTCTCAGCGGGAGCGGATTTCTTAGTCGTGCCCGATTTGCTCTGTGTGGTTCTGGAAAAAATTGTCATGGGGTAGAGAAGACTATGCCGACATGAAGCCAAGCAGGCGTCAATTGCATTTTCCTTTTTGGTTATGAAAAAAACAAACCGACCCTAATGCGATTAGGCAGGAGTATTTAATTCTTTGCGAATCCTCTCCGATAAGGGAAATTGGATGATCACATGATCGTCAAAGAGGTTTCTTGGCATACACCATGGAGGAGTATATGAATGTTACGCAAGAAAAGCGTGAAAATGTCGTGGTCGTGCATTTGGCGGGACGGTTTGACTTTGGCGCAAGAAAAACCTTCAAAGACAGTTTAGGAGAGGCGATGAAAGAAGAGTTGCCGATTGTCTTGGATTTTGGAGAGGTATCGTTTGTGGATAGTTCCGCTTTGGGCATTTTAGTGATTGCCCATCAAACTCTTAAAAGTAAAAAAATCCCCTTTAGTCTCGTGAATCCTCAACCGTATGTTCGCCAGGTTTTGGATTTAGCCAATGTGGCCAAAATGATCCCTATTTATCAGACAATTGGTGAGGTCCCTCAAATGGCGGTTGTATCATCAGAGGTATAATCGGTAATCCTTTTTTGCCCGTTTTAGCTCCCTCGGCAATTGAACTGTGATATGGAGTGTGAAAAGGAAGGGGGGAGCGTGCGGGATAAGCGCAGGCCGTGAAACCCATGACAACGGTTATTCAGCACTCCTGCCGGTGGATAGCGGGAATCTATCCGGAAAAAGCGAGGATGGATTTTTGATATACAATGTCGGGAATGCCGGCGTCTGCCGGAAGGGGTAGGGGTGAGGCGGGTAGGTCGGCTGAGCTTCCATGCTTCAAGCTTTCAGGGAAGAGCTTCTCTTGCGGAGCGCCGTGATCTATGACGACTCGAAAGCGTCTTGCCTGTTCACAGATATGTGCAGGCATGTATTTGGTGCGAATTCTCGATTCATGGTGGAAGTCGCCGTTTTTTCATCACCGCCGACTGCTTTCCTCCCACGATGTGCAGCAATTGCTCCAATCGGGCATTCGTGAAGTCGAAATTGATACTGCCAAGGGGCTTGATGTTCCGACCGATACAGAAACCTTTTCCCTCCAGAACACCCTTGAGTGTCATTCGGAGGCAAAGACGCTTTTCGATCAGGATGAAACATCCGGGTATAAGTCCTCCCCATGCTTTCCGGAGAAAGAGGATGGACTGGAAGATGACCATCAAAAACGGCTAATACGGTTGCGCGAAGATACGATTGCGGCATTGGAAGACATGTTTGAAGGCGTCAAAACCGGTCAGGCCATTCCTCACCTCGCCATGGAGGAGACCGCCAAGGCCTTTGTGGAAAAAGCCTTAGCCCACCCTGCCGTCCTTGCCGAGATCATGCTTATTGAGCATCTTGAACAGTTTGATCCCACCCTCTACTCGCATGTTGTTGATACAGCCTTGTTGTCGATTCTCGTCGGCCTCCAACTCAAATGGGAGGTGAAGCAACTTGAAGAGATCGCCGTCGCTGCCTTGTTACATGATGTCGGGTATATGCGGCTTCCTCTCAACCTGGTTCAGTCACGATGGGGGAGCATTGGGATTGATTATTCGTTGTTACAGCAACATGTCGATATGGGAATGGTGCTGATCAATAAACATTCGGAATTTTCGCAGGACATCGTTCAGATGGTGCAGGAGCATCATGCCTATCTGGATGGCTCAGGGTATTCCACCATTTTAGGTGGAAAACCGGTCTCCGACTCTGGAATTTTATTAGGACTCACCGATTATGTTGATGAGTTGCTCGCTGTGGGGAATGCCGGTGGATCATTTCCGGTGGCCTTAGGGATACGGCGAGTCTACCAAGAAGCACAAAAAGGAAAGTTCCCGACGCGGTTTGTCGAAGCCATGATTCGTGTATTGGGAGTGTATCCGGTGGGCACGGTTGTGCAACTTTCCACGGGTGAGGATGCCGTGGTGGTGAAGCAGAATCCTGAGATGAGCGTGAGGCCACATGTGAAAATTTTCAGAACATCCACCGGCGAAATTCTCAAGAACCCCGAGGTAAGAAATTTAGGGACACATTCAGAATTAAAGTATGAAGTGAGAATTACGAAAGTGCTAGATTCTGTAGATCCTTCTATTAACCTTCGCGAAATTTTCTCCTAGCTCATGTGGTGTAATCCTCTCTTGTTCCAGGCCCTTTGGGATGGTTTGATGGTGGGAGTGTGTCTGGTTGATCGAGAGGGCCAACTCACCCGTATGAATTTAGCCGGCTCCCGGCTGTTAGGGTGGGGAGCCGCTTGTCCCACCAATATTTCCTGTCATGATCTTTTGGAATGTCTGGTTCCCTGTGATGAAGACGGCACGAGCGTCTGCCCGTTTTCAGGCCTACTCCGTGAGAAGACGATGGTTTGGGTTCCGCGGACTCGTTTGCGAAGGCGGCAGGGGACATGGTGTTGGGTGGAATTGAAGGCCCTTGTCGTGGATGACGGGGAGGCCTCAGGATTCCTGTTGATGTTTCGAGATCTCAGTTCAGAAATGAAATTGACGGAAGAAACCCGCCGATTAGCGTCCATTCCAAAGGAAAATCCATTCCCCGTGATTGAAGTGGACTCGGCGGGGCAACTGCTGTATGCCAATCCCGCTATGGTTCGCCTGATGGAGGCAGCCCATATCGGTCAGGACGGTTTTTCCACGGCTTTGCCGGACCGGTTTTTAGAGTTGGCTAAGCGTTGTTTGTCACAAAAACATCTAGAGATGCATTACGAAGTGAGCGTTGGCGAGAGACAATATTCATGGACGTTCGCTCCCCATGCCGATTTGGGATTACTCCGTGGGTATGGCATGGATATCACAGAACCAAAGCGAGCGGCAGAGGAATTGTCCGCCTTTGCGGATACCTTAGAAGCGAAAAATCATGAACTGGATCAGGCGTTAATGAAAGCTGAATCTGCCACTCGAGCCAAGGCAGCATTTTTGGCTGTGATGAGTCATGAAATTCGCACTCCCTTAAACGGCGTGATTGGTATGGCGGAGGTCTTGCTCGCTTCTCCCCTCAATCACGAGCAACAGGAATGTGTCAACATAATCCGTATGTCCGGAGAGGGGTTGCTGACCATCATTAATGACATTTTAGACTTTTCAAAGCTTGAGTCTGGTCAATTAGCTCTGGAAAATATTGGATTCAATTTGACCTCCTTATTTGAAGAGGTTGTTGATTTATTTTCCGAGCGGGCTCATCGAAAGGGTCTGGATTTGGCTGCCTATGTCGACCCGGATGTACCTTCCCAGCTGGTTGGCGATCCTCATCGTTTGAAACAAATTCTTTGTAATTATCTTTCAAATGCCCTGAAATTTACAATGGAGGGATCAGTCCTGCTGCGTGGTTCGCTGATTCTTGGATCGAGTTTCGAGTGTGATAATTCCCAGGGTGGGCTAAATCATCTTTCCTGTGATCCCGACCCCGAAACTCGGTTGTGGATTCACTTGTCGGTCCAAGACACCGGCCTTGGTATGTCAGAAGAGGTTCAGGAAAAAATTTTTCACGTGTTCACCCAGGCGGACAGCTCCATGAGTCGAAAATTCGGGGGGTCCGGTTTAGGGTTGGCGATTTGCAAGCAATTAGCTGAGCTAATGCACGGGACCGTCGGGGTGAAGAGTCAACCCAATGAGGGATCGACATTTTGGTGCGACATTCCCTGTCGGGCGTCACAGACAGCCCATTCCCCAGCCATGGAGAGTCTATCGGTTGCAAACAAGGAGGTGTGGGTGATCGGTCCCCAGGAATCATCAGGGTGGGTGATGGCGCAACTTCTTCATGAAGTGGCTGTCAAGGTGGTTCAGATCGACAGCATCCAACAGGCGATTACCTTGTACGACAGTGTCCACGAATCAGCCTGTTCCGTTGCTGGAGTCATTCTGAGTGATCGTCTGGAAAAAGGGGCTGTTCTGGAATGGTTTGAACGAATGCGATCCTCTTCCCTGTTTCCAAAGATTAAAGTTTGGGGTATGAAGCCATTTTGGTATCGGAAGGATGATGAAAAAAACTCTTTGCGATTTGATGGGATGATTACGCTTCCCTTGCACCGTAAGCAATTTTTTCACTGCCTATTCGGTCAACCGGACCATCCCGGAGGGTCAGGTTTCCCAAGAGAAGCTGAGCCACATCAGGTTGAGATAGTGCAGAGAAGAAATGAAAATTTCGAACAGCCCCTTCTCAATAACCCGGTCGGACCTTCGGTGCTGGTTGTAGAGGATAATCCCGTGAATCAACGTGTCGCAGAGGGGATGTTAGGAAAATTAGGATGTCATGTGACCATCGTGGACACAGGAGCCCAAGCTTTAACTGTGATGAGTGAGTCAGTTGTGGACTGTATTGTGATGGACTGGGAGCTTCCCGACATGGATGGATTGGCCATTACGCGGCGGATTCGGGAATTGGAACATGCCGGCGAATTTGTTCATTCAGCTGCGTATTGGCATCGCCATCATGGTTCGGCCTCTCCTCCGGTTCCTCATGTTCCCATTGTGGGAATGACTGCTCATGTGCTTTTTGATCATGGGCAACAATGCCTGGAGAACGGCATGGATGATTGTCTTTTTAAGCCGGTTCATTTGCGAGATTTTGAACGGATACTCCGGCGATGGGTGGGGTTTGCGCCTAATGGCTTAGATTCGTTCTTATCCAAGCCACATGATCCTGCCGATCGAACAGAGACTGATTTGGCAGATAACAGAGAGACGGAAACCGGTCATCAGGAGGGAATTAATTCCCAATATTCTATCGACAGAGAATGGTATGACTACTTTGCCGCGTTGCAGGCCCTGGAGGGGGATGAAGGATTGCTGTTTTCCCTGTTTCACATTTTCAATGATACAGCCCCTGACCTGATTAGCCGGATGCATCAGGCCATTCACCGGCAGGATCGTCAAGAGCTGCAAAGGCTTGCTCATCAATTGAAAGGTGCGTTGAGCGCGGTGCACGCCATGCATGAAGAGAAGGAAGCGGAACAACTTGAACTTGCGTCGGTTACGGCAGGATTTTCGCATCTGGATTCCATCGTGATCGCATTAGACAGGATGGTCAAACAGTTGGTCTGTGAATTTGAAGGTCTGATTGCTCTTCAAGGAGAAAAGGATGGGCGGTCTTTTGACCCCATTACTTTCGCTGAGGGAGGCATACAGAATGACCGTCGCAAAAAGGCTGAGGGAAGTTGGTGAGGAGAACACAATTTCCTACTATCGGGGAAGAAGTCTCAAGTTTCCACATGATCAGTCCGATACCACAAACATTACAGTCCAAACTCTAATGAGGGTGCCACAATGAAAGATTTGCTGACCTTAAGTGAAGTGTCGACGTTTTTGAAAGTCCCAAAATCGACTATCTACAAGCTCGCAAGAGAACGTCGACTCCCAGGGCATAAAGTTGGAAAACACTGGCGTTTCGTTCGTGAAGAAATTGAAGCCTGGGTTCAAAATGCCGGAGGAGATTCGGTAATGGTTGGGTCCGGGTCTCAACAGGGGGTTCGGGACCGGTTTAGCTTGAACTAACTTCCCGCTGGAGGCCTTTGACTCTCGCGTGAGGGAAAAGGCCGAGAGCCACAAGATTGACCTGCTCATACTCTGAGGGCAAGATGCCCCGGAATGAGCAAGGCCCAAAAAATTTAATAGGCAATGAACACTTCCCATTCATCCAAAAATTAGATCTTCCCTCTGCTCACGCATGCTCTTTCTCTCCCTTTCCATTATTTTCGTCTGATTGTACTTGTTCCTATGTCGTCAGTGGTATCGGGTCTATCCTGAATCCCCAAACCTTGGGTAAAAAAGGTTTGGTCAAAACCTATTTGGGAGTGGGCGTACATTCATTTTCATAAAGAACATGGGCCGACAGGTGAAATATTCCATGGACGACTAAAGATCGCAGAGAAGTTAACCGAATTTCGAATATGCCAGGTTATGATCATCACAATTTTCACGTGTACCGTTAAAGGAAAACTTTCATTGGAGAGAAAACCCGAAATGGCCTGGGGTTCGATGCCCCAAGGCGTAAGGAGCGCATCATGATTGATACCGGGATGAAAGTGTTGGTGGTAGACGATATGTCTACCATGCGTCGAATTGTTAAAAATGTGTTACGTCAAATCGGTTTTTCGGACATTATGGAAGCTGAAAACGGGCAGGACGCTTTGACACAATTGAGGGCCGGCGGCTTTGGGTTGGTGGTGTCAGATTGGAATATGCCTGTGATGCAGGGCATTGAACTTTTGCGCGCGGTTCGTGCCGATCCGGAATTGAAAACGCTCCCGTTTTTGATGGTTACCGCTGAAGCGCAAAAAGAAAATTTAATCGAGGCAGTCCAGGCCGGGGTCAGCAACTATGTCGTCAAGCCGTTTACCGCAGAAGTATTACAAGGAAAATTGGAAAAAATATTTGCCAATGTTCAGCCCGCAAAAACGTCATAATGGGGAAGGACATCCTCCGCATATAACGACATAAAGGAGAATCGTATGCTCGTGGATCGGATGATTGAGGCTGATGTGCCAGGCGATGAAGAGATATCCGAGGAGGGCTTGGATGAGAAGCGTTCGATTAAAACTGAAATGGAGGAGTTGGCCAAGTATGTTGAAGTGATTACCAAAACAATTCGGGAAATGGAATCTCCGGTGACTTCCACCTCGGATCAACTGCCTCAAGCCACATCCCATTTACATGATCTTGCCAAGATGACGGAAGACGGAACCCACAAGGTTCTTGGCCTGACAGAAGAACTGGAACGGAACCGAGAGGTGATTCAACATCATGTGGAACAATTACGGGCGAATGTGGCGGGGAGAGCGGTGAAGGATCTTGATGCCATTTTAGCGCTGGTGAAGGCCGATGAGGGACGCTTGTTAAATATTCATGTGGCGTTATCTTTCCAGGATCTTGTGGCCCAACGCGTGGCAAAGCTGGTGACGATTTTAAATGAAATCCAACATAAATTGTTAAAATTGGTGGTCATTTTTGGAATTCAGCAAAAAAAGGGCGGAGCCGGTTCATCGAGTGAGGGACGGGGGTATGAAATGCTGCGTCAGTTGGAATCATCCAAAACAACCGCTCTGGAACAGGATCTGGTGGATAGCATCATGTCTGAGTATGGGATGTCCTAAGGCCTATACACAAATCCTGGCCGCGAGGTCTCAAAGGGCACGATGGGTTGAATCAAGACTAGGGGCTGAGAACAGGTGATCGATGAATGACGAAATGAAAGAAATACTCAATGACTTTTTGGCGGAAAGCTCTGAGATGTTGGAGGCCCTTGACCAACATTTCGTAAAGTTGGAAGCGGAGCCCTCCAACACCGAACTGCTTAATGAGATTTTCCGGTGTATGCACAGTATGAAAGGTTCCGCCGGATTTTTGGGGTTTACCCATTTGGTAGAAGTGGCACACCAAGCTGAGAGTTTGTTGAATAAACTGCGACAGGGTGAGATGAAGGTTTCTCCGTTCATTATCGATATCATTTTGGAAGCAGTGGATGCCGTAAAAATGCTCCAATCCGATATTCGGGAGACCGGAGGAGATTCTCATGTGGAGACCCAGGGCATTGTGAATAAATTGGCGTTAACGATGGATAGCGCCGACGATCTGATGCTATCTATTCCACCTCCCCAAAATGCAGGCATAAGCACGACCTCTTACGCTCCTTATTCACCCCAGGCAGAGATGATGCCGTCTTCAATGAATAAGCCACCGGATACCTCTTCTTTGGCTTCCCCTTGTGAGGCCTCGATTTTTGAAGGACCGGTAAGGATTGAAGGAGTTGCGGAATCTGCGGACATTTCTGACGGCCCGGTTGGATTGTCCGATGTGTTACATAAAATGAAAGAAGCGACAACCCGCACTGTTCAAGCTGCTAGTGCCGCGGGTTCCAAACTGGCAAGTGGGAAGGAAGAAGACCAGACCGTTCGCGTTGAAACCAAACGCTTAGATCATGTTATGAATCTGGTGGGGGAATTGGTGTTGAATCGCAATCGTCTTATGAAGCTGGGCAATGGCCTGGAAGAACATGATGAGATCAATCCTGCTCTCCGGGAATTAAATATGACGCTGGCGCAACTCAATCTGGTGACCTCGGATTTGCAATTGGCGGTGATGAAAACACGGATGGTTCCCATTCGCAAGGTATTTTCACGTTTCCCACGATTGGTCCGGGATTTGGCCGGTAAGTTAGGTAAACAAGTCCGATTGGAATTAGTGGGGGAAGATACCGAAGTCGATAAGTCTGTGGCCGACGAATTAAGTGATCCGTTGGTCCATCTGGTCAGAAATTCTATGGACCATGGTTTGGAAACGGCAGATGACCGGAAGCAACACGGAAAAAGCCCTGAAGGTTATGTGCGATTGTCGGCCCAGCAGGAAGGTAACAGTATTGTGATTCGTGTTGAAGACAATGGGCGGGGGTTACAAGTTGAGAAAATTGCTGAAAAAGCCATCGAGAAAGGGCTGGTGGCTCCATCCGAATTGGAAACCATGAGTCCCCGGGAAATTATGAATTTAATTTTTCTTCCAGGATTTAGTACGGCGGACCAGGTGAGTGATGTGTCGGGACGTGGCGTGGGCATGGACGTGGTTCGAACCAATATTAGCCGGATGAATGGAAGTTTGGAATTAGATTCCGATCCGGGTCAAGGGAGTCGCGTGACGATCAAGCTTCCGTTGACCGTGGCCATCATTCAAGCCCTCATGGTTGAGGTGGAATGTGCCACATTTGCTATTCCGCTGGCATCTGTGGTTGAGGCCGTCAAAGTCACCAAAGATGAAATTAAAAGTATTAATCGACAGGCGGTGTTGAACCTCCGTGAACGCATTCTTCCGCTCCTGGATCTTGGCGAAACGTTTCACATTCCAAGGGACCGGACTAATGAGGAGTGCTATGTGGTAGTGGTGAAGATCGGGGAACAACAGTTTGGAGTTGTGGTGAACCGATTGCGGGCGCAAGAGGAGGTTGTGATTAAGTCCTTGGGAGAATTTTTGGCAAACGTGAAATGCGTGGCGGGAGCCACTATTACCGGAGATGGCAAAGTCGTGTTGATTTTGGACATGGCCGATTTAGTGAGGGAAGTGCAAGCGGCCACGTATACCGGTATGCGCTAATCCGTCACGCGTGAGTCGGGTCTGACTGCGCAGGGAATATTTGTGGACGGAACGGCAGCCACACAAGGATGAAAGCCGGACGAATAGTACCTCCTGTGGTGAGTGGAAGACTGAGGAGATCGTAATGGCAAAATGGATGGCAGAAATTGATCAACGGACCGGACTAGCCGGTGCCAATAAGATGGAACTTTTAATGTTTCATTTTGGGACCAATGAGACCTATGGAATCAATGTGTTTAAGATTCGCGAAGTCATGAAGCTCCCACCTGTCGTGAAAATTCCCGATGCCGATCCTCGAATTCTCGGTCTGGTGAACCTCCGTGGAGAAAACATTGCTTTAGTGGACTTGAAGCAGGCGATTGGACTTGGACCGTTGGATCCTGTTGGCGCGAAGTTGATCATTGCCGAGTATAACGATAACAAACAAGGATTTTTGGTCGCGGGTGTTGATCGGATCATTCGTATGTCGTGGGAACGCATTCAAATACCTCCACCGATGGTCCAGTCGAGCCGGCAAGGGGCGGTCACGGCAATTACCAAATTGGAAGATGGTCGTATGGTGTTAATTTTGGATGTGGAAAAGGTCTTAGCCGAACTGCATCCACGGAGTGAGGAAGAGGTTTTCGTTGGCATTGAACTGCACGAGGAATTAGCCGGGAAACGTGTCCTGGTTGCCGATGACTCGCTTGTGGCCAGAAAGCAAATTACGAAAACGTTGGAACGATTGGGTATGAAATACGAAGAAACACAAACGGGAAGAGAGGCGCTTACCCGGTTGCGACAGTATGCGGAGTTGAGTGACAAAATGGAACGAACCATTTTTGATTTTGTGGTGGGTGTGATTACCGACATCGAAATGCCGGAAATGGATGGGTTTTCCCTAACGAAGGCTATCCGTGAAGATCCCCGATTGCAAGGCCTTCCGATCCTGATGCATTCCTCCTTGTCCGGTCAGTGCAATGTGGATAAAGGCAAGGCTTTGGGTGTGACAGATTATGTGACCAAATTCCATCCTACGGACCTTCGGGACAAATTAGTTGAACATCTCGGAAAGTCTCAGGGAATCGGGGTGCGGTCATAAAGGGAAATCGTATCGTCGGAGGAGATAAAAAGACTTTTCTGCCATATAACGAGACCCAAGAAACGATGTATAAGAGGATACCAATGATGAAGTCGACGTGGAATGTAGGCATTACGACCAAATTAGTCTGGATTCTCGTGTTTTTTTCGTTGATTCCTCTGAGTGTTCAGGTTTATTCATTGTTTCAGACTGCAGAGGTTTTGAAACAGGAGGTTGGAGTCCGATATCAAGAGCTGGCAGAAGTGATTGTGGAAAAAATTCACCTCTATCTTGCTGAGCGCGGTGTGGATGCTCAAATTCTGGGTCGGAATACGATGTCTGTTATTCCGGAGCAATCGGGACATACTTTAAGGCCCTCCTACGAATTAGTGCAGGTCTTGAATACCTATGTTCAGACAACCGGGATGTATTCTCTGGTTCAATTGGTGGATCTGGATGGGAATCTGATCGCTGTGAATGATCATGATTCAGAAGGCTTGCCTCTTGAGACGGAGGAGCTGTATGGAAAAAATTATCAATCAACTCCGTGGTTTCAGGCCCTCCAACAGGCCGGACAGAGGCCCCGCCCTACAGAGGCTTCTTCAAGAAGCAATGTAAACCAAGAGGTCTTTGTGGAAAGCGCCATGCTAGATGGAAATGTGCAGGCACTCTTTCCCCGAGAGAGTGGTTTGACGATTGGGTTCTCGGTCCCTCTCTATTCTCAGGGCCGAGTGGTGGGGTATGGGAGCCTTCGTATGAAGTTTTCAAAGATTGAAGCCTTTTTTCAAGAGGCCTACCAGGATTTAAAAAAAGCCGGGTTTCCCCATGCGGAGCTTATCCTACAGGATGACCAGGGTATGACCCTGCTGGAATATGCCCCGGCTGTCTATGGGACGGAAGACGCGACTCATGATTTCGACAATGTGGTGTTTAAGACCAATCTGGCTCAGTTGGGACTTGATGCCGCACAATCGGCTGTTCAGGGTCAATCCGGAAACGCCAGGAATTTTCATCCCGGAAAGCAGACGAATCAAGTCATTGGTTTTAGTCCGATGTCTGGGGGAGCCCGATCTTTGGGACTGCATTGGTCTGTGTTGGTGCAGGTTCCCGAGGATGAAGCGTTCAGTCATGTCCGGAGTCTGACGAACAAAACCCTGTTGGAGATGCTGGCGGGTCTTCTTGTGGTAGTTCCCATTGGGATGCTTATGGGAAGAAAAGTCGTGAGCCGATTGAAACCTGTGTGGGAAGTGGCGGCGAAAGCCTCGAAGGGGGATTTGACTCACCGGGTTCCCGTGAAGACTCAAGACGAACTCGGACAAATGGGTTTGGCTCTAAATAACTTGTTGGATGAGTTAAGTCGGATGCTCTTGCAAACCCGGAATGTCGCCCACTCCCTGTCTCAAGCGTCGGTCCAGTTGTCATCGGTTGGCCATCAGGTCGTTCAAGCCAGCCAATCGCAAGTTCATCAAGCCACTCAGGTGGCTGCGGCGGTGGAGGAAATGTCTGCCACTGCCGATGATATGGCCCGTCATACGGAGGCCCTGGCTTCAACGGCCACAGGAGTCAATGATTCAGCTGTCCGGGGAGGAGATGTTGTGGTCTCTTCTATTCATGGGATGGAATCGGTTTCAAGCCGGATACAGGAATCCGCCGGACGCATTCAGAAATTAGGACAACGCTCCAAAGATATCGGGGACATAATTGGAGTCATCGAAGATATTGCGGAACAAACGAATTTGTTGGCGCTCAATGCGGCCATTGAAGCTGCCAGAGCAGGAGACCAGGGACGAGGGTTTGCTGTGGTCGCAGATGAGGTTCGGAAACTCGCCGAGCGAACAGGGAAGGCAACAAAGGAAATTGCGACCGTCATTGAATCGGTACAGGCAGGGACGCACGAAGCGGTTCGATCGATGGAGACAGGAACAGAGGAGGCGCATTCCGGAATGGCGCTGGCCCGAGAAGCCGGAAATCGATTGACGGAAATTGTGCAAGGGGTTCAGCGGGTAGTTGATATGATTCAACATTTTGCCGAATCCACGAAGCAACAATCTGCGGTCTCAGGACAAATCTCTTCGAGTATTCAACAGGTGGCGCAACTCAGCCAGGATAATGAAAGCCACATTCAGGGCGTGGCGATCGCCACCAAGCAGTTTGCGGCATTGGCGGAGGATCTTCAAACATCTCTTAGTCGCTTTACGTTAAAAAGGTAATGCCAGCATTTTATTGATGTGGTCCCCGTGAAAGAAGTGTATGTACCGTTTACGCATCGGTCCTAAATTCGTAATCATGCTGGGGATGCTAGCCGTCGGATTGATTGTCTGTAGCCTAGGGGTGATTTACCAACAAGAGGTTGGCCGGCTGCAGATGATTTTGGAAGAACACGGAAAGCGTGTTCAAGCACAATTTGACGCCACGAGAGCCTATATTGCCAAAAATTATGTGGGAAAATTAAAACAATCGTCCATGGGCTCCAATCTGCATGTGTCTCGGGATCATGAGCAATATCCCGATGCCATTCCTTTTCCCGCCACAGCCATTCAGGAAATCGGCCAGGCCTTGGGGGAGGAGGGGGTGTATCAGGCACGACTCGTCAGCGATCAGCCGATAAATCCCGCCAATGCACCGAAAGATATCTTTGAACAAAAGGCTCTCGAGCGAATTAAAGATGGAGCGCAAAGTGTCAGTGAAATTGTGACGATCAACGGCGTCCCCACCTTTCGACGGGCGAGCGCAGATGTGGCTACCGTCGAAGCTTGCATAAGTTGTCATGGTGGGAAGAAATTGGGAGAAGTGCTTGGCGTGTTGTCCCTTTCCATTCCCATAACGCAGGCCAAAGAGGCGATGGTCAATTCCGTGCTCCATTCAGGGATGTGGATGATCGGGATTATCACAATTTTCCTGAGTGCGGTGTACTGGCTGGTGTCTCGGCTTGTTCTGCAACCTCTTCATGCCTTAATGGGCATCTCCTGTGACGTTGCACAGGGTGAAGATGATCTGACGAAACGAGTGTCAGTTGGAAAGGGATCTGATGAAATTGGGGAACTTAGTCACAACCTCAATTCGTTTGTTGAAAAGATGCGATTGGCGGTGTCGTCTGTCAAACATGCGACCAACCGTCTTGTGGGTTCCATCGTATACCTTTCTACGACGGCGCATGAAATGGTTCATGCTGCTGAAGGGCAAAATGCCCGCGTAATACAGTCGGTTTCCACAGTGGAGAAAGTGACAAGAACGGCGGGAGAAGTCGCGAAAATTTCCATAGAAGCGGCACGGATTGCTCAGGAAACAGCCAACGCCGCGCGAGACGGCCAGGAAGAGATGACCCAAAACGTGATGGGCATGCAACAGATTTCTCAATCGGTGGTGCAAATCGCTAATATTGTTACTACACTCGGCCGGTCTTCGGACCAAATTGGAGAAATCGTTAACGTGATTGAGGATATTGCGGATCAGACCAATTTATTGGCACTTAATGCGGCCATTGAGGCTGCACGGGCAGGTGAACAAGGGCGAGGGTTCGCTGTGGTTGCCGATGAAGTGCGGAAATTAGCAGAACGGACAACCAAGGCAACTAAAGAAATTGGAGATATGATCCGGCAGATTCAGAAAGATACACGAAGTGCTGTTTCGTCCATGGAGGAAGGTACAAGCCAGGTGGGCCATGGGGTGGCGTTAGCCAATAAAACCGGAGAGGCCTTAGCCAACATTCATTCTCTGATCAATGCTACGGTGGGGAAAATTCAACAAATTGCCAATGCTACAGAAGAGCAATCCACGGCTACGCGACAAATTGCCAGCGATTTAGAATTTATGACCCACACCACCCGTCAGACTACCAGTGGAGCCTTTCAGTCGGCCAAAGCCTGTCATGATTTGCGAGTGTTAGCCGGGGATTTTCAGAAGTTGGTCGGAACAATGAAAGTGTAAGCGTAACTCAGGGATTCCGTGCCCGATAAATTGTTAAACAGCCCTAAGGGGTCGAAGGGGGGGGATGGTTGATCGGATCGTGGAACTCGGGTGATTGGCCGGTTGCGGTGGAAGGGGGTAATTTCTTCTTGGCGACAACCTGTTCGAGCATATGCACGGAGTCTTTGAGTAAATCCGCCGCGCAGGCCAGGGTAACATGTAATTGTTTCCAGGCCTCATCCCAGCGGCCTTCAAGTTGAAGGTCCTGAAAACGTCGATGCTGGTCTTGCAGAATGGCTTTTTTTGCATCAAGGAGTAACCGATCGGCTTGTGAGCTGGCTAGTTTGTCCATGTAAAAAATCCTTTATTTCGGGACTTGCTAATGAGGGAATGATGCTGTTCACCCTATCAGAGCAGTTCTTGAAGCCTCAAGGCTTGAACAATGGACGTTTGTGGAAAATGTGTAGAATTACATGAGGTTGTTGTAGGTTCTTACCTGCCTCTAAATGAATTTAATGGCTGTTGATGGCAAACAATGAAACACAATAATGCTCAAGTAGGAATTTTTGTGGTTGTCGATTGAATAGGGTTGAACTGTCGGGAATTGCATGTACCGAAAAGGAACTATTCGAAAAGAGGAACGTGATGCCAGGGGAGGCCGGGGCAGTCATGCGGCTGGTTGCCTGCACGGGCCAGGTCATTGAGGGAATTGGAAAAATAAAAGGCCCTGGGGATGTTGGTTAGGCATCGCCTCTCACAGGGTCGTGAGGGGATATGAGAAAGACTCTTGACGCGGTGGAGGGATACAAGTCATGCAGAATACTTTGACGAAGGTATTACCTCATGAGGATTTTGAGGAAGATAGTGGAGTGGTTCTTCAAATGGTGAGTTTTCAGTTGGGGGATGAAATTTTTGCCATTGATATCTTGGTGGTTCAGGAAATTATTCGTATGCTGGATATTACCCAGGTTCCGAATGCCCCTCATTATGTGGAGGGGGTGGTAAATCTGCGTGGAAAAGTCATCCCCATAATCAATCTTCGGGCTCGTTTTGGGCTGCCCATGATTGAACCCACCAAGGATACTCGAATTGTGGTTGTGGAAATTGCGCATATGATTTTGGGATTTATCGTTGATTCCGTCGAAGAAGTCTTACGCCTGTCTGAAGAATGTATTGAACCCCCACCTCCCACTAGTCGAGGAGGAGCTGAAGAATGTCACAAAGGGGTAGGGCGGGTGAATGGGTGCCTGGTGTTGTTGCTGGACCTTGAACGGTTGTTTAGTAATCGGTCCTTTGCATAAGGAAGAGTGTTTTATTATGGATATTTTATCGGTATTGGGCATCCTTCTTTCGCTGGGTGCCATTGTAGGCGGGCAACATTTGGAGGGCGGGCATTTAAGCTCCATTCTCCAAGGAACGGCTTTTTTGATTGTGATGGGGGGTACGTTAGGCGCGGTGATGCTGCAATTCCCTCTTCCAATTTTTCTGAAAGCTCTTTCCAGTGCCAGCATGGTGTTTGGAAATGTGAGTGTGGATATGAAGGGTATTATTGGCAAAATTGTGGAGTTATCGAATATCAGCAGAAAACAAGGACTCTTGGCCCTGGAAGGACAAATTAAAACGTTGACGGATCCGTTAATGGCCAAAGGGGTGCAGTTGGTGGTCGATGGGACGGAACCGCACAAAATTAAAGAAATCCTGGAAGTGGAAGTTGAAATTTTTGAAGAAGAATTTGGCACGACGAG
Organism: Nitrospiraceae bacterium; assembly: GCA_020632595.1. NCBI lineage: Bacteria > Pseudomonadati > Nitrospirota > Nitrospiria > Nitrospirales > Nitrospiraceae > Nitrospiraceae bacterium. The sequence continues at coordinate 83,512 of JACKFF010000006.1, forward strand.
CAAGGTCTATGAAGCGTTTGGCGGATATGCGCCGTGCGTGGGGATTATTGGCGCCGTACTTGGTCTGATTCATGTGATGGAAAACTTGGCCGATCCTTCGGCATTGGGTGGCGGGATCGCGGTCGCATTTGTGGCTACGGTCTATGGGGTGGGAGCGGCTAACCTCTTGTTTCTTCCTATGGGTAATAAAATCAAGTTAAAGGCTAAGACCTTGATCATCGCGAAAATTATGGTGATTGAAGGCCTTGTGTCCGTAGCACAAGGGGAGAATCCACGAATGATTGAGGAGAAGTTGAGTGGATTTCTGTCATCCGTGGAGAAAAATAAAAAGTAAAATGCCGACAGCCTGACTGTTTGGTGAGGGAGCGTGTGAAGAAAAAACACGAGGAACATGAAAATCACGAACGATGGCTGGTCTCGTATGCGGATTTTATTACCTTGCTGTTTGCTTTTTTTGTTGTGATGTATTCGGTCTCGTCGGTCAATGAAGGGAAGTTCAAGGTCCTCAGTGAATCCCTGGTGAGTTCCTTTAACAACAAAAAGACGGTGGGGGAACTTTCCATTGTGAATCTTCCCATTAATAAAAATATCCCCATTCAGGTAAAAGCGAAAACTTCCTCAGCTGAAAATGCCCGGGCCTTCCTAAGCGTGGCCAATGCCATTACTGCAGCGAATATTCCTCAAGGGGTGCAAATCACCACGACCGAACGTGGGTTAAATATTCGAATCAAAGACGATGCGTTGTTTCAAAGTGGAAGTGCCAGGCTGAATCCACAAATCATAGAATTTATCGATCTCATTGCCGGTCTCGTCAAAGAATTGCCCAATCTTATATCCGTTGAAGGGCATACGGACAATCAGCCGATTCGATCATCTCTCTACCCATCAAATTGGGATCTTTCTACAGCGAGGGCCAATACCTTGGTCCGATATTTGATCGATCAGCATCATCTGGCTGATTACCGATTGTCTTCAACCGGCTATGCAGGGACCCGGCCTGTTGAGTTAAATGATACACCACAGGGACAAGCCTCTAACCGTCGAGTAGAGCTCATTGTGCTGAGGGATACCCGTTCCGATACCGAATCCTCACACCCCTACCTTCCCTAGTAATTATTCCACGATTCGGCCACATCTTCAGAACCTCGGTTGACCCGAATTTTGCCTTTCGCTAGGCAGGATCAGGCCTAGGAGGAAAGTAATGCCGGCAGGTGTAGTGTGTTGCCCGGGACTACAACGGCTGGCAGCTTTAAGCAGGGACGGTTCAATAGGCAACAATTGCCATTTCGAGCTCACTGGTGCCGGGTTTATTGAATGAATGCTCCCCCTTCGTAGCAAAACTTTTCACTGCAGTCTCTCTTCTCATCAAAATCCTACTCCGACGCTTATTGGCACATGCGTTGCAGAATTTCTCAGGTATCTACGTCAAGGAGGAAGCAATGAACCGAGGTATCTATCCGCCTTTAGCAGGGGCGATTACACTTGAACACCGCATGGAAGTCCTTTCGCATAATATCGGAAATGTCCATACGACAGGGTTTAAAAAGGACAAGCCGGTCTTCGCAACCGTCCTGGGACAAACCTCCGGACCTTCGGTGGCAGGAATTGATTTGTTTCCCTTGATGGATGCCCTTCCACCTGATCGATCGCAAGGCACCTTATATCAGACCGGGGAACCGTTAGATATAGGGCTGGAGGGCGATGGGTTTTTAGTCGCTCAAACACCAGATGGATTGCGATATTTTCGTGGCGGAAAATTGTATCGGAATGGAAACGGAAACTTGGTGACCCATACCGGTGATCCACTTATGGGAAAGAAGGGGCCCATTACCCTTCCTCCTGGAGAGGTCGTGATTGGGGCTGATGGGACACTTTCCGTCAATAATCAGGTCGTAGACAAGTTACGCTTGGATAAGATTGCCGATGGACAAGAAACGGCCAAGATGGGCAATTTGTTCTGGACCGTTCCCGATCAGGTTGTCGCCGATAAGCAGACGACCGTGCACCAAGGCATGTTAGAACAATCTAACGTCAATCCTTCCCTGGATATGGTGGAGTTGATCAAAGTGACCAGAGAGTATGAACAAATGCAAAAAGCCATTAAAGCGATGGATGAACTAGCCGCCCAGGCCATTCAAGCAGGTCGTGTTCAGGGGTAATCCGAAACTGGGATGAAACCCTATGGCGATATGAACAGATTCTCTGTGCAAGCGAATACGGCTAAAAAGAGGGAGTGACCACAATGATTCGAGCGATGCATACCGCATCTACGGGCATGTTTGCCCAACAACTTAATATTGACACGATTGCGAACAATCTCGCCAATGTGAATACGACAGGGTTTAAACGAAGTCGTGCAGAATTTGCGGATCTCCTGTATCAAATTTCCCGTTTGCCTGGTGCGAGTGCTTCGAATGTTGGAGTCTTTCCGGTTGGGATGCAGGTCGGGTTAGGGGTGAGGCCGGTCACCGTGGCCAAGGAATATGTGCAAGGGAGCCTCAAGCAAACGACGAATCCGTTGGATTTGGCGATTGAAGGGGTCGGATTTTTTCAAGTCACACGGCCGGATGGGACCACGATGTATACGAGGGCTGGATCCTTTAAACAAGACAGTACGGGTAATGTGGTTTCGGGTGACGGCGATCAACTCATCCCGAGCATTACCATTCCGTCCGGAGCACTCAAAATTGATATTGGACAGGATGGAACGGTGTCGGCATTGCTGCCCGGGGTTTCCCAAGCCACCCAGGTTGGACAAATTCAATTGGTCCGATTTGATAATCCATCTGGGTTGATTGCCCAAGGCAATAACTTATTTTCAGAGAGTTCGTCCTCAGGGCCTGCGCAGCAGGGGACACCGGGGTTTTCAACCGGATTTGGAAATATACAACAAGGATTTCTTGAAATATCTAATGTGAATATTGCCGATGAAATGGTCAATATGATCATTGCCCAACGGGCCTATGAACTGAATGCGAAAGCCATTCAGGCATCGGACGATATGATGCAGGTTGTGAACGGACTCAGACGTTAGAGGATAAAATTTTGAAGTTCGTCATGATATTACTGGGGTTGTTTCTGAGCGGAAATGGGTTGGGGACATTTGGCGAAATGTCCTGGGCGGAAGGGGTGGTCCCATCATCACCTGTCCGTCCAGATACTCAGTCCTTGGATGGAGGAGATTTCGAACGGGTGATCGTGGCGGAACTGATGCGCCGCTATGGACGTACGCATCACCAGGTGTCGTTTCGGGTGTTGTTCCCTAAGCAAGAGGTTGAGGTTCCCAACGGAAAAATCCAGCTTGAGATTGGAGACTGGTCAGGGGGGGGGAGAACAGGACGGCGTGCCTTTCGAGTTGGCATTTTCGTGAATCAGCAATTCCTTCGAACGGTGAATGTTGTGGGGGAGGTGAAGGCCCAAGTCGAAGTGGCGACACCCATACGTTGGTTGAAACCGAAGGAGGTTGTGACCGGCGAGGACCTGTCTGTGATGATAGTGGATGTCCCCTCACTGACACATGATTTTATTCTCGATCTTGACGAGGTGATCGGGAAGCAGGTCTTACGTCCATTGCCACCAAGGCAACCGATTCGAAAAATCATGCTGGACTATCCGCCAATGATTCAGAAGGGCGATCGGGTGATGATTGAGGTCAGGGGTGACGGTCTGCTGGTTCAGACGGTGGGGATAGCCAAAGCGGCCGGTAAAAAAGGAGAAACCATTCCGGTTAAAAATCAGACATCCGGCCGGGAGGTGTTAGGTACCGTTTTGGCATCGGGACTCGTGGAGGTTGGATTTTGAGCAAAGCAGCATTGAGGGGGAAGTTTTGGGCTTGGGGAGTTTTGCTGCTGGCGGTCGTGGTTAGCGGGTTCGGATGTGCCAAGGAAAAGCCCATGAGACAGGTCGAAGCTGAGTCGTTTCTTCTTGAAAAGAGTCCACCCTCCTCCATGGGGTCCCTTTGGGACCCTGGAAACGGGCGAGCGTACATGTTTGAAGATAGGCGAGCGGGTCGAATCGGGGACATTGTCGTTGTGCAAATTGTCGAACAACACAAGGGTTCCAAAAAAGCCAATACAAAAGCAGACCGGGATTCCAGTCTGTCGGCTGGAGTGAGCGGGGGACTCTTCGGGATTAACACTCTCAGCCAGAAGTTTGCGGAATATTTTAATATTGATGCCGGGACTTCCCATGAGTTTGAGGGCGACGGGTCGACGAGCCGGGAAGACACTTTGACGGGCACCATCGCCGCCAATGTCATTGAAGTCTTTCCCAATGGGGACCTCCGGATTCGGGGAAAACGGGAGGTCACGGTCAACAGTGAAAAGCAAACAATGACCATTAAGGGCATTGTCCGCCGGATCGATCTGGATACGCAGAACATGGTCTTGTCGTCCAAAGTCGCGGATGCAGAAATCTCCTATACTGGATTGGGAGTGGTGGACGATGTTCAGAGACCGGGGTGGTTCACCAGGATTTTTGACTGGTTGACGCCGTTTTAAGTGTGGTTCGGGGATGAGTCCATTTTTTATCTTTGCCCTAATAGGAGAATTTGGTGATTCGTCCATCATCTATTAGTAATGGCAGTAAACCTTCAAGGAAATCCGGAAGACCATGGGCTCCGGGATTGGGTGCGGTCTTGGTTCTGATCGGCGGATGGCTCATGTTCAGTGCCAGTGAGGTCATCATACCGGAAGAAATTCAGGCGGCCCGCATCAAGGATATCGCTTCCATTGAAGGCGTTCGTGAAAACCAGTTAGTCGGGTATGGCTTGATTGTTGGTCTGGACCGGACCGGTGATTCCGTCGTCGGTGGTCAATTTACAGCGCAAGCCATTATTTCCATGTTGAATACTATGGGGCTCAAACTCAATATTGATCCCATTCAATTGTTAACTAAAAATACCGCCTCGGTGATGGTGACCGCCAAATTGCCACCGTTTGCGAGGCCCGGCATGAAATTGGATGTGCAGGTCTCTTCCATGGCCAATGCCAAAAGTTTGCGAGGGGGAACGTTATTGTTGACCCCGCTGAAAGCCGCCAATCAACAGGTGTATGCTGTCGCCCAAGGGCCGCTCTCCACATCGGGATTTGAAGCTGGTGCAGCAGGGACCACAGTGAAGAAAAATCAACAATCCGGAGGGATTATACCTGGTGGAGCGATTGTCGAACGAGCGGTGGATGTGGACATGCAAGCGTGGGAAAAATTCTCTTTGACCATGCATCAGGCTGATTTTATCACGGCATTGCGGGTGTCTGAAGCCATTAATGCTCATCTTGGGGATGGCATAGCTTCGCCTGTTAATTCCGGACAGATTCACGTGGGGATTCCGGAACGGTTTCAGGGAAAGATAGTCCAAATGATTGCTGCGGTTGAAGGGCTTGATGTGAATGTGGACGTCCTGGCCAAGGTTGTGGTGAACGAACGAACGGGAACGATTGTCATGGGTGAACATGTTCGGTTGGCGAGGATGGCCATTTCCCATGGCGATCTAACCATCAAGGTGGGAACGCAATTTAATGTTTCTCAACCAGAAACTGGCTTTATTGGGAGAGGAGCACAGGGTGCCGGTAGAACAGTAGTGACTCCGGATGTCCAGACCGATGTGCAGGAAGAGGATGGTCGAGTGATTCAAGTAGACAGTTCCGTGACACTTGGGGATTTGGTCAAGGCGTTGAATTCATTGGGTGTCACTCCTCTCGATTTGGTTGCCGTACTAACGGCGGCCAAGGCAGCGGGTGCCCTCCAGGCCGATTTGGAGTTGATCTAGGTCCATTTCTGAAAAGGGCGTTGTTCATGATGGTCAAATGGAAAGGATGTGGACTATGATTGCTGGCATGTTCCCTACGGATATGACGGGTCTTTCACACTCCGTCACCACTGAGAGGATAGAGCGTGTGGAAGATTCTGTTCGTCGTGGGGAATTACTGCGTGCGAGTCAGGAATTCGAATCCTATTTTCTGTCCTATCTGATGAAGGTGATGCGAGAGACGGTCCCCAAAGGCGAATTGACCGCCAACCCCATGGGGGACATGTATTATTCCTTTTATGACGAAGAGATTGGCAAACGTGCCGCTCAGGCGGGAGGGATTGGCCTTTCTGCGTATGTGTTGGACACGGTGGCCAGGAATGAAGACCTTATGCGTTCGCCCACCTCAGTGCCCCCTTTTTTGAAATCTTAAGAGGTTCTGTAAAGTTTAACGGCGTTGCTTCCGATACATAAAGAGAAGGAGGCATGATGCCATGACCATACGGGGCCTTGATCCCAGTGGAGAGCTGGGGAAACTATTTTTTCACGTCCAAGCCAAAAACCTTCAGACGCAGGAGGCCGGCCCACCAAGTGCCACCCAGCGTCCTTCGTCGGCTGACCCGGTTGATCTTTCCGTGTTGGCGCAGGAAATCCGCGACTATTCCACTCGAGTGGCGCAGGTTCCTGACCTGAGAGTGGAGAAAATCAGACGAATTACAGAGGTATTGGAGGCGGGGGCACAATTGGCGACATCAAGCCAGGTGGCTGATGCCTTGACTCGGGAGACGATTCTTAACGAACTGGGCTCGAAATAAACACCTGATGTGCATAAGAGAAATGGCTGACCGATGATTCATCCCCAATCGGCAACGTGGGAACGGTTGCTGAAAATGTTGGCTGAGGCTCAATCGGTATTTCAGCGGTATGGTGTATTGCTGTTTCAGGAAGCGCACAGCCTTCGTGCCATGGATCGTCCTAAGTTGGTCGAGGTGAACAGTCAGAAGGAATCAGCGTTGGAGGCGATATGTCAGTTGGAGCAGCAGATAGAGCGTGAGATTCATGGGTTGGCCGGGTCCGCCGCACACGAATCAATCTGGAGTTGGTTGAAAGCCGTCACGGACCCACGAGCACAATTGGCGCAAGCAATGTTGACGGATCTTCTTCGGTTGGCGCATTTGATCCAGGAACAAGGGAAAAAGAATGATGCCCTGATTCGCCCGATCTATCATAAGGTCCGTGAGGCAGTTCAGGTTATGTATACAGGGTTGGGTACCGTTCCGGTATATCAGGGAACCGGAATACTACATTTTCCTTCGGTTCCGAGCTCGGTCCATCTCCAGGGATAGGAGTTTTATGGCGGGCATCAGTGACATCTTTAATATCGCGCGTTCTGGAATACGTGCCACCCAACAAGGGCTCGCGACCACATCCCATAACATAACCAATATTAATACCAAAGGCTATTCCAGGCAGGAAGTCGTCCTTGAGACTGCGCGGCCGGCTGAAGGGACGATTGGGAGCGGAGTCCGGGTTGCCGCTATTCGTCAGTCTGTCGATGATTTTCTGGAAAACCAGTTAACCTCCGTCAAGGAGGATCTTGGATCAATCTCCGCCAGGAATAATTACTTGGTTCAAGCCGATGGGATTTTTACCGAAACGGATAATTCCGGGCTATCGTTTAGTCTGACAGAGTTTTTTAATGCGGTTCGCGATTTGGCCACGAATCCCGAAAGTACCATTCAGCGGACGGTCCTCTTGGCTAAAGGGCAATCCCTTTCAGACCAGTTTGTGACGGTGGCTCAAGGATTAAATCAAATCCGCCTGGATGCCAACGGGGAGATTGCCAGGCATGTCGACACTATTAACGGGTTGGCCACAAAGATTGCCTCTCTGAATGATGTTATTTTTAAAACGGAATCCAGTGGACGTGAGGCGCTGGATTTACAGGATCAACGAAGGGTTCTCATAAATGATTTGGCGGGTTTGGTCAATATTGAGCAGGTGCCGCTGAACGATGGTATCGGCATTAATGTCGGAGGCCAACTCCTGGTAGCGGGAAATCATGCCAATGCGCTGTCGACCGAAGCGGACCCGGACAATCCTCCAATGCATGATGTGACATTTGTCCGCAGTGACGGGAGTGAGTTCTCAATCTCCCACAATATTCATGGAGGACAAATCGGCGGATTACTCGCCCAGCGTGATGGGGATATGGTGGAATTTCAGGACCAAGTGGATCGATTGGCCGCTGTTTTGATAAATGAGTTTAATCAACAGCATCAGGCCGGGTATGGTCTAGATGGCACCACGAATAATAATTTCTTCTCAGCCTTAAGCCCGCAACCTCCTCTGGCCTATGACCGGAATACGGGAAGTGCCACGGGAAGCTCGGTCACGATTGCAGATCCGACTCTGGCGACCTTCCAGGAGTATGAGGTGCAGTTTTCCGGGGCCTCTGCCTATTCTGTGGTCAATACAGAGACCGGCGCGACCGTGACGTCTGGTGCGTATACCTCCGGATCACCCCTGAGTTTTGATGGATTAGATGTCGTGATCAACGGCACGCCGGCTGCGGGGGATGTGTTTTATGTCAATGCCCAAAAAGGCGCGGCCCAGCAATTTGCTGTGGCCCTTTCGGATACGGATAAGATTGCCGCCGCTTCTACGGCGGCAGGAATTCCCGGCAATAACACCAATGCATTAAATCTGGTGGCGATTCATACGAATCGGCATGTGGATCTTGGAAATGTGACACTTAATGATTACCACACGATTACGATTGGAGATGTCGGGAGTGCCACTCAGGAATCGACACAGGCGCTGCATAGTAAGCAGCTTGAAGTTGATCAATTGACGGCCTTGCGAGAAAGTGTCTCCGGGGTTTCATTGGATGAGGAATTGACCAATCTCCTCAGTTTTCAGCGCTCATTTGAAGCCTCGGCCCGGATGATTACGGTAGCGGATGAATTGATGCAGACGATGCTGGCGATGGGACGCTAACCTTTTTGATGAGGCAACCATCTGAGGATAGGGCTCATTGACGACCGGTCGAAATCTGTCGGATAAGGACGAACAATCGTATGCGTGTGACTGACCGTCAACAAGTTGATGCGCTGTTAAGGGCCATTCAAGGTATTCAGCGAAATATCGGGGATCGCCAGGAGCAAATTTCTTCGGGAAAGCGGGTGAATCGCCCTTCTGATGATCCTGCGGCATCCGAACGGATCAATCAGTTTCGAAATGTTCTACGGACCACTGAACATCGTTTGAACACTGTCAATGAAGGCATGGGGCGGCTCAATTTATCCGATAGCGTTTTGGAGCAGGCGGGAAATACTGTCCAGCGGGCGAAAGAACTGGCTTTGAATATGGCGAGCGACACAAATACGTCTGTGGAGCGACGGAATGCGGCTCAGGAAGTTCAGCAACTGATCTTAGGCTTAGCCGGCATTGCCAATACTCAACTTAATGGACGATTTGTGTTCGCGGGTAGTCAAACAAAAATCGAACCGTTTGTCCCGGGTTCGGCCACGGGATCAGTCAGTACCACCAATGGGGGAGGTGCCAGTGTTGGCGTATCTGTGGCGTCCGTGCCGGCATTAGAACCGGATGCATATCAAATTCGATTTACCTCCTCGACACAATTTGATGTGCTGAATCTGACAACGAATCAGGCCGTATCCTCAGGCAATACGTATGCATCCGGAGGGACATTCTCATTTAATGGTTTAGATGTCACCATTACGGATGGAGGCGGCCCCCCTGTCACTGGCGACCAATTTTTTGTACGAGTCGGCTATACTTATCAAGGCGATGGTGCAGGAGTGGAGTTGGAAGTTGGTGATGGTCGGACCGTGGCAAGTAATGTTCCTGGAGACCAAATCTTTTCGGGTCCCACGGTGGATCTGTTTCAAAATCTTCAGGATTTTCATCAGGCCTTGGTGACCAATGATGTGTCCGGCATTCAAGCGGCTATCGGTCAATTTGACCAGGCACTTTCTCAAGTAAACGACGCGAGGGCTACGATTGGTGCCAGGGTTAATCGACTGGAAACCATCAGAGGTGGTTTAGACCTGTTGAGTGTGAATACGCAAACTCTCCGGTCAAATTTTGAGGATGCCGATATTGCTCGAGTGGCTTCTGATTTGGCTACGCTCCAAAACACGCTTGAAGCGTCGATGAGCACCCTGGCGCGTCAATTCCAGACGAATTTATTAGACTTTATTAAATAGGCCGTATAGGCCTCTTCTTTAATTGGACTACAGTAGGTCACCCCCGTGATTGAATAGGGACGAAATCTTTATGCGAATCCTTGTTGTTGATGATGATCCCCTCACATTGCATATGGTGGTGTATCGATTACGGCAATGGGGACATGATGTTATTTCCTGCACCGACGGAGATTCAGCATGGAAGGTGCTGGAACGAGGATCTGTGCCGAATGTAGCGATTGTGGATTGGATCATGCCGGGGATCAATGGTCCTGAACTGTGTCAAAAAATCCGCGGAAGGACCGATTGTCCCTATGTGTATATTGTCATGTTGACAGGGAGGAACAATCCTGAGGACCTCATTGCCGGATTGGACGCGGGAGCGGATGATTATCTCACGAAGCCTTTCCATTTAGGGGAATTGGATGCACGGTTACGAGCGGGAAAACGCATTGTCGATTTGCAAAATGAATTGATTTCGGCTCGAGAAACTCTTCGGATCCAGGCGATGCAAGATCCCTTGACGCAAATCCTGAATCATGGCGCCATTGTGGATTCCTTGTTACGGGAAATTGATCGAGCCCATCGGGAACAGCAACCCTTGAGTCTCATTCTGGCTGATTTGGATGGATTTAAGAATGTGAATGATTCCTATGGGCATGTTGCGGGCGATCAGGTGCTGGTTGAGGTTGCCAGGCGGATGCGTTTTTGTTTGCGTTCTTATGATGCCATTGGCCGATATGGCGGAGAGGAATTTCTCATGGTGTTGCCCAATAGTGATGCGGCCCAGGCCGTGCGGCTTGCCGAACGGATTCGGGTGGCGATTTCCCAGAAACCCTTCCGCGTTCATAATACTGATTTAACGGTGACAGTCAGTCAGGGGGTCACCACGTGGACCGATCCCTGTCCAATTCCGATTGAACAATTAATTCAATCCGCAGACGGTGTCCTCTATTTAGTTAAAAATAGCGGTCGGAACGGCGTGGAATTTGCGCAATTTCATGGGCATGCGGATGAGGCCTTTTCGCGCCTCTCGAGCTCCCCAACTTCAATGAAACCATAATTATGGCCTCCATCCTTGTGATTAATGATGATCCGGTCCAACTCCATCTCCTTGCGAGTTGGCTTGAGAAGGATTACTTTGCGGTCAATCGTTTTGTCTGTTCTGAAGAGGCCTGGCGGTGGCTCCAAGAAGGTAATGTGCCGGATGTCATTGTTCTTGATCTTCATATGCCGGGAATTAGCGGATGGCGTTTTTGCGAATTATTGCATTCGTTCTTTGGGTCGACGCAGGCCGTGCCTCCTGTCCTTGCCGTTTCGGCCACGTATACCGGAATCGATGCTCAGGACATTTTAAAAGATCTTGGGGCCTCGGCATTTCTCGCCCTTCCGACAGATTCGCAACGCTTTCGTCAACAGGTACGCCAACTGGTAGAAAGTCCTCCAAGTCCCCAGCGTCCACAAATCTGGATCGTTTCGGCTAACAATTCGGCCATTCAAGGGATTCATCGCATCTTCGTTGAACGGGGGTGGCGCGTGGTGGAATGGGAAGCGGGAAAGCAGGTTCAGGTGTCGGTGAATCTTGTGGACCCGGATATTATCCTCATTGACGATCCTCTGCCGGATACGACAAGCGAAGAGTTCGGGATGTGGTGTAAAAGCCAATTTCCTCAGGCGATGTGTATTGTCCTTGGACACGAATCTATGGCAGGAAGATCCCTTCCTGAGGGAATGCATGTAGATGCGTATCTACCAAAAGCGTGCGATCCATTCCATATCATTTCATTGTGTGAAAAAGGACGTTGGGAGCGCGCATTCTCTCGAGTGGAGCATTTACTGGATATCCGCACCGACGACCTACGCGAATCTGAAGCTCAATTCAGGGAGCTCTTCGAAACCCTTCCGGATATATTGGTAATTTATGATCATCGAGGAATCGTCACCCACGTCAATTCCCTTGGAGCACAACAATTAGGGTATCGCCCGACTGTCTTGATTGGGAAAGCCTTTTCGTTAATCAAACCTGAGTCAGCAGACGCCGAATCCAGTCCTACGCCTGAAAACTCTGCCCGCGGAGGTCGGAGATGGGAGGAAACGTTCCTTCGTCAAAAAAACGGCAGCAATCTTCCGGTAGAGATGCTGGAACGAATGGTTCAGTTTCAAGGCCAACGTCAAACTCTTTTCATTGCCCGAGATTTGACGGCAAGAAAGCACATGGAGGAAGAGAAATTTGCCCTTGAACATCAGTTGCGGCAGGTTCAAAAAATGGAAGCTATCGGTCGATTGGCCTCAGGGGTTGCACACGATATGAATAATACGTTAACGGCAATTATGGCCCATGCAAGTTTGTTGAAGATACAGGATAAAGTTGGGACACCCTTGTGGACAGCGAGTGATGTTATCGAAAAAGCCGTTCGTCGGGGAAAGGAATTGACTTCCCAGCTCCTGGGGTATGCCAGGCAGGGCAAGCATCATCATGTAGAAGTGGATACCCATGAAGTGATTCAGGAAGTGATGTGCCTCCTCGGAAGGACGATCCATAAAATGATCACATTTCGAACGGATCTGTCGGCTACAAGGCCTCATGTGGTGGGGGATCCCAATCAGCTCTATCAGATTCTCATGAACTTGGGTGTCAATGCCTGTGATGCTATGGGGGAATGTGGGGAATTGCTCGTGCAGACTTCGAATGAAACGGTAACCCCGGAATATGCCGCACGTGTCCCGGGATTGTGCGCAGGGGATTATGTGTTGATTCGGGTTACGGATACCGGGACGGGAATGTCACTAGAGACTCAACGACATATTTTTGAACCATTTTTTACCACGAAAGAGCAGGGGCGGGGAACTGGAATGGGATTGGCGATGGTGTATGGTATCGTCAAAAATCACCACGGCTATATCGGGGTGACGAGTTCACCTGGGTGTGGAACGACCATGCGGGTCTATCTTCCGGATGTTCGGTGTGCGACTTTCAAGACCAGATCGGATCAGAAAACGGAGCCTTCTCACGGGACCGGGCATATTTTAGTGGTGGATGATGAGAAAGATGTAGGGGAAGCTGCTCAGGCCATACTGGAATACCTCGGCTATCAGGTGACGGTTGTATTGAATGGGAGGGAGGCCGTGGACATTTGTCAGGACTTGATGAATCCTGTGGATGTCGTGCTGTTGGATATGGTGATGCCTGTAATGTCGGGGGCGGCATGTTTTGAAGCATTGCGAAGGATTCGACCAGATCTCAAGGTTATTCTCTGTACGGGCTATGACCGGAACCATGCTGTACAAGATTTATTCAATCAAGGTGTTATTGGGTTTATTCAAAAACCATATGATGTCGACGAATTGGCTCATGCCTGCCAGGTTGTCCTGAAAAAAGGCAATCGGGTCGAACCCTGTGGTACGGGGAAGACGTGTTAAGCATAGAATTTTTTGAGAGGGGACCCGTGGGCGCGCTCACTTCAGCATGCAGGCGAAAACTTTGATCTATGTGGAGAATATCCCAACATGAAAATTCAGACTAGTCGGTTCGGTATGCTGGACGTGTCCGATGACACGCTTTTAACGTTCCCATTTGGCCTCGTAGGGTTTCCAGCTTTCCGACGGTATGTGGTGCTCGATCCGCCAGAGGGTGACGATTATCGGTGGTTCCAATCCGTGGATGAACCAAGCTTAGCTTTTGTGATTATGGATGTGCATCTTTTGCAGCCGGATTTTCGTACCAATCTATCCGAAGAAGGATTGGCGGAACTCGGCATGACTCCGACCGATTCCATTTCAATCATGGCCGTCGTCACGATCCCCTCCGACCAGCCCGATCAGGCCACTGCGAATCTTCGTGCCCCTCTGGTCGTGAACGAACGAACACGACACGGGAAACAACTGATTCTCCATGAATCAATCCCTTTACGCTATCCATTATTTCAAGATTCGACTCAGTGCCAGTCTTTTTCTGAGACGGCGATAGAGGCCGCATCGGTGTAATAAATGTACGGATACCACCGGTAAGCAGGGCCAACCGGTTGTATTCTCTTTCGATCATCAGGATTTTCTTTCTTCACGTGATTTTTACCACAAAGCCAAGGAAGGCACCATGCTCATACTCACCAGAAAAATTGATGAAGCCATTCGTGTAGGAGACGACATTCGCATTGTCCTTGTCCAAATTAAAGGAGGACAAGTGCGACTCGGGATTGAATGTCCGTCGCATGTTCGCGTACTTCGTGAAGAATTATATGAAGCCGTCCGTCAAGAAAATCTTAATGCCGTATCCTCGGATCCGAAGCATTTGGCTCACCTACCCCGACCGAAAAGGCCGCAGGGTAAACCTTCCGAATAAACCGGGTTAGATCAGGCCCGTGTTCCTCGTCATGCGTGGCGATTCCTCATTGGGTCACTCCAGTACATTCTGAGCTCCGCCTAAACTATACACCCTGCCATTGGGGCAGGGACCGGAAAAACTGGTGCTTCAGGGGAGTCGGTTAAGAGGGTGAGTCATCCCAGGGAATCCCATTCCCAACCAAGACCGTGTTTGTTGGGATACCCATCTGCGGGCGCCCGATGAGCGAATCTATTCGTATCGCCTGCAGCGCATGTGCTATTGGGGCTTCGCGAAAACTTAATTTGCGGTCGTCTTTTAGGCCGGACCAATTCCTCTTAGGCGCTTGCGTATCCTCGAAGCAGAGATGCTGTCCTTCTTACTCCAGAGAAATTTTCGCGGATTGCGCGGTCAAAGGAGGGGAATACTCTCACAGTGTTGAAGATTGGGGTCAACCACCGTGAGCTCAGTACGGAGAAGGATTCTCCATAGAGCTTGATTGCAAGAGGATTGAGGATCAACGTCGCACGAGTAGGTCGTATTCGGCTTTTTTTCATAGCGCCATAAAGGCAATGCCTCAATGTGGTCCCGCCGGCTTCATCAGTCCTGCGTTCAATCAGCGTTTCTCTTGCTAGGCAAAAAATGCCGAGCTTGTTAGCAATGAATGCCTAGGAGGTAAAAGTTTTTTGAATGACCTGGAATTTCGCAGCATTGGGAGCTGGATCCCAGCTGTTGTAACGTGAGACGCATGGCATAAAACTTGAACTTCTTTACATCATATAAAGAAGTCGTGATGCACTTCAGGGTCTGTGATGCATGTTCCGAAACCGGTGATAAGGGCAGAGGGATAATCGAAAAAAAGTATGGAAAATTCTCAGAAATTTTGTGAATTGTTCTTTCAGGCGCTTCGTATACGCCTGGTGGAAGAACGGATCATCGAATTATATCCTAGCGATGGTATTCAAAGTCCGGTGCATTTGTCGATTGGACAGGAGGCTGTTGCTGTAGGGGCATGTCGGGATTTGAAAAACACAGATCTGGTCTTTTGTACCTACCGTAGCCATGCTTTTTATCTGGCTAAAGGAGGAAGTTTGGCGGAAATGTTTGCCGAACTGTATGGAAAAGTTACCGGGTGTGCCCGAGGAAAGGCCGGTTCGATGCATTTAGCGGCACCTGAGGTAGGGTTGATGGGTGCCTCGGCCGTGGTGGCCAGTACCATTCCCCATGCCGTGGGAGCGGCACTGGCGGCAAAACGGTTGGGCCATGATCAGGTGGTAGTTGGTGTGTTTGGAGACGGAGCCACGGAAGAAGGCGTCTACCACGAATCATTGAATTTCGCGGTTCTTCATCGCTTGCCCGTAATATTTCTGTGTGAGAATAACGGATTAGCCGTGCATTCATGCCAAAAATCCAGACAGGGGTACGATATTCTTGACCATGCACGTTCATATGGTCTTCCGGTGTACCACATTGCCGAGGGATATGATTTTGTGAAGGTGGCGGACACGATGTCAGACATTATTCAACGTGTTCGGTTAACCCGAGAACCGGTATTTGTGGAGGTTCGGACCTATCGGTACAAAGAGCATGTCGGGCCTGGCGAAGATTTCATGTGTGGCTATCGTCAACCTGACGAGTGGTTGGCTTGGAAACGACAGGATCCTCTCGAACAGTATCGGAACCTGGTGGAAACGATTCGTCCAGCCATCCTTAAAGAAATTGACGAAGCGGTACATTTTGCCATGAGCAGTCCATTTCCCTCAGAGGAGGAATTACTTCGCGATGTTGTGTAATGCGGCGGACACATCCCCTGTAAACGGCCAGGCAGCCTCGGGTCCTCGTGCCGAGGCAGGCACGGAGATCATGAGCTATCGGGACGCGCTGCATTGGGCCATGCAAGACGCCTTACAGCGGCATGATTCCGTTCTGATTCTGGGACAGGGGGTGGACGACCACAAAGGGATATTTGGTTCCACCACAGGATTGAGTCAAACGTTTGGTGCGGATCGAGTGATGGATACGCCGCTTGCCGAAGAAGGCATGACCGGGGTAGCCATTGGGGCTGCGTTAAATGGGCTCTATCCGATTCAGACCCATATTCGTGCCGATTTTTCCCTATTAGCCATGAATCAGATTATTAATTTAGCCGCGAAATACAAATATATGTTCGGTGGCCGGTTTGACGTGCCCATGTTGATTCGCATGATCGTGGGGCGAAGTTGGGGGCAAGGGGCGCAACATTCACAAAGCCTCCAATCTCTTTTTGCGCATATCCCCGGATTGCAGGTTGTGATGCCCTCGAGTTCGCAATCGATTCTCGACACCTATCCGGCGGTGATTGATCACTACCGGGGGCCCGTCATCTCATTCGAGCATCGGTTGATGTACGATCTGCAATTTTATGTGGCTCCTCTAACCACCAGACAGAATACGGAGCCCTTTGGGTCACGGTTGGTGCGATCAGGCAAGGAGGTCACCATTGTGGCCACCTCCATCATGGTGTTGGAAGCCATGAGAGCAGCAGAACACTTGGCCCTGGTGTCCGATATTCAATGCGAGGTGATTGATTTACATTGCGTGTCCAGTCCTGACTGGGATTTGATCATGCACAGTGTTGAAAAAACGGGTCGGTTGGTCGTGGCGGATACCAGTTGGCGGGAATACGGTGTATGCGCGGAGGTGTGCCGTGCGGTCGCTGAAAGGAATCCCGGATGTTTGAAGGCACCGGTGGTGACCTTGGGTATGCAGCCCGCTCCCTGTCCTACGGCCAAGTGTTTGGAAGATCTTTTTTATCCTGATTTGCGCCAATTAGTGGATGCGTTGGCAGTCCTTGTCACCGGGAAAGAGAGTCATGGGTTGCCCTTGCCCGATACCCAATCCATGGCTGATGTGTATAAACGGTTCAAAGGCCCTTTTTAAACGGTATTGTCGGACCACCTCATCAAAGGAATGCGAAGATGAAAGTGCTCATTACGGGAATTTCAGGAATGGTGGGCAGTCACTTAGCGGAGTATATCCTTGCGGATCACCCGGAGGTAGACCTTCATGGACTCATTCGATGGCGAACACCTCTTGATCATCTTCTGGCCATCAAAGATCGCATTGCCCTGCATTATGGTGATCTTCGGGACTTGAACTCACTTATTGTCGTGATCAAAAAAATCCAACCTGATTGGATCTTTCATTTGGCGGCACAATCCTTTGTCACGACAAGTTTTGACGCGCCGGTCGACACGCTGTCCACCAATGTGCTCGGGACAACCAATTTGCTCGATGCGCTCCGCATTACCGGAGTCGATGCCAAGGTGCATGTCTGCAGTTCCTCGGAAGTCTACGGACAAGTCATGGCAGATGAAGTCCCCATTACTGAGGCTAATCCCTTTCGTCCGGCCAGCCCGTATGCGGTATCCAAAGTCGGGGAAGACATGATTGCCTTTCAATATTATTTGTCCTATGGCATTCGAACCGTCCGTACCAGGATGTTTACCCATACCGGCCCACGGCGAGGGGATGTCTTTGCGGAAAGTGCCTATGCCAAGCAAATTGTGGAGGTGGAGTATGGGCTTCGGAAAAATCCGATTCGGGTCGGAAATTTGGACAGTATTCGGACATTCGCAGATGTTCGCGATGCCGTCCGGGCTTACTGGGTGCTGATGGAAAAGTGTCCAGCCGGGGAAGTTTATAATATCGGCGGGAACCGTACGATGACACTGCGGGACATGCTTGAGATTCTTAAAGGCATGGCCACCTGTCGCATCGAGCATGTGGTGGATCCCGCATTGTTGCGACCGTCGGATGTCACCCTGCAGATTCCCGATACGTCAAAGTTCAAAGCGGCGACGGGGTGGGAACCACGCATCCCCTTTGAAGAAACCTTACAAGGTATTCTGGCGTTTTATCGAAGGCGATACCACAAGAGGAGCAAAGCAGCGTGATTATCTCTCGAACCCCCTACCGGTTGTCGTTTTTCGGAGGAGGCACGGACTATCCTCAATGGTATCTTCGGGAAGAGGGTGCTGTTCTTTCCACCACAATTGACAAGTATTGCTATGTGAGTTGTCGATACCTTCCTCCATTTTTCAATATTAAACACCGGATTGTCTGGTCACATATTGAAACGGTATCGACTATTGGAGAAATTCTTCATCCTGCCGTTCGAGAAGGCCTGCGGTTTTTAGGTTTTGATGATTCCCAGGGAGTGGAAATTCAACATCAGGGGGATCTTCCGGCCCGGTCAGGCATTGGGTCCAGCTCTTCATTTTCGGTTGGTCTGGTGAAAGCTCTCACTGGGCTGAAGGGTGAAATGTTGGGGAAAATGGATCTGGCCCGCCAGGCGTTCACGTTAGAGCAAGATATCTTAAAAGAAACAGTTGGGTCCCAGGATCAAGTCGCAGCCGCCTTCGGTGGATTTAATGTTATTCGTTTCCTGCGAGACGGTCAGATTCAAGTCGAACCGCTCACGTTATCATTGGGGCGTTTGGCTGAACTGGAGCAAAATCTCGTTCTACTGTATACCGGCACCAGTCGCCTGGGTTCAGACATTGCAAAAAGTGTCACCAAGAACTTTTCTCTCAGATCCGCCGAACTCAAAAGCATGCGTGTAATGGTGGATAGAGGCTTGGGTATTTTAAGTGGAACGAGTTCGCTGGAGGAGTTCGGCAAATTGCTGCATGAAAGCTGGATGCTGAAGCGGGAACTTTCCCACGACATTTCCAATTCCACCATTGATGAAATTTATAGAAATGCCCTGGACAATGGGGCGATTGGTGGAAAGCTTTCCGGGGCAGGAGGCAGTGGGTTTATGTTGTTCTATGTTCCGATTGCCAAGCAGCCACATTTTCTTTCAGCGATGCATCCCTATATTTGTGTGCCGTTTTCTTTTTCACAATCAGGAAGCAGCATAATTTACTATGATGGACCTGATAGAAGGGTATCGGTCGGATTTCCTCCCGAGGGAGAAGGTGTCCGGAAGGAAAGGGAAAGAAGACGGCTTCCCGCTCTCAAGAACCCTAAAAAGGCAAAGGAAAAAATTCTTGTTGGGCACCGATCCTGAGAAGCATGACTACATGCCGCCACGAACTTCCGTTCCCCCACAAAGGGGTATGACCAAGGAGGTATTCGGGTGTCCATGGTTTCGGGTACACGAAGAAGGTTGGAATGGTTTATCTGACTCGGACCGGCAACCGTTTTATCGTATTGAAAGCTCAGATGGTGTCCTAGTGTTAGCCATGACCAGAAATGAAGAGATTATTCTGGTGCGGCAATTTTGACAGGCCTTGCGCAGGAACACCATTGAATGTCCTGCTGGGAGTATTGAGGACGGTGAATCTCCCGAAGAGGCTGCGGCGCGTGAACTCTATGAAGAAACGCGATATCGAGCCGGAACCCTTCGTTTGTTAGGGAGCGGACATATCATGATGAATCGGTACAATGCGAAAGATTTTTTATTCATGGCTCAAGATTGCGAGGTGCTTTCCCAAACTCCCGAAGTTCCGGACCAAAACGTGCTTCTGGTTTCACCCCAGGAGTTTAAAAGGCTCGTGACCTCGGGAGATTTTGAGCATATTCCTGCGTTATCTCTTTTCAGCCTTGTTGAGTGGCAATTCGGTTTGCGTTTGGTGGTATGACATGAACGTTCAGGCCCTTGAATACAAAGCCGCAGAGCTGAGACTCCATATTCTCAGGACTGCTTTAAAAGCCGGGAAAGGCCATGTTCCCCCGGCATTCTCCTGGGTGGAAATTGGTGTGGCGTTGTTTTACGGGGGACACTTGAACCTTCGGCCCCATGATCCAAAATGGGAAAATCGGGATCGATTCATTCTCAGTAAGGGCCATGGATGTTTGACTTTGTATGCGATGCTGGCCGATTTGGGGTTTTTTCCAAAAACCGAATTAGAAAATTTTTGCGGTCCGGGAAGTCTCCTGGCCGGTCACCCTGATATACAAATTCCGGGAGTGGAGGGGATTTCGGGCTCACTCGGGCATGGGCTAGGCCTAAGTGCTGGATTGGCCTTGGGAGCTAAACTTCATTCATGCCCTTGGAAAGTCGTAACGGTCATGGGGGATGGGGAATGTCAAGAGGGATCAGTATGGGAAGCGGCGATGTTTGCGAGCCATCACCAACTTCATAACCTGGTAGCGATCATTGATCGGAATGGGTTAGGTGCGACCAACTATACTGAAAAAAATGTGGCCCTAGAGCCCTTTGTCAGCAAATGGGAGGCTTTTGGATGGGAGGTGGTGTCCATCAATGGGCATTCCTTTGAAGAATTAGACAAGGTCTTGGGCTGCTATCGTCAAACGCATTCGCTGAAACCTCTGATGATTTTGGCTCAAACGGTAAAGGGAAAAGGGTTGTCATTTATGGAGGCTTCCGTCGATTGGCATCACCGGATTCCGAAGGGTGAAGAAGTGGAAGAGGCCATGCGGCAGCTAATGGGTGCAATTTCTTCATCGGGATCGATGTCTGGCATGGAGATGGCTCATGGGGCATGATTTTCGTGATGCCGTCTTTGAAAGTGTTTTACAGATTGTGGCCAACAATCCCCGCACAATTGTGCTCACCAATGATATGGGAGCCATGGGATTAAACCAGATTCAAGCATGGTATCCTCAGCAAGTTTTAAATGTGGGAATTAGTGAGCAAAATATGATGAGTGTAGCGGCGGGAATGGCACTTTCCGGATATGCGGTTTTTGTCTATGGAATTGCCTCTCATATTACGACGCGGTGTTATGAACAGTTGAAATTGGATGTGTGTGCCTTAAACGTTCCGGTCATTCTTCTTGGAATGGGGCCCGGCTTGTCATACGGGGTGGATGGACCCACCCATCATGCGACACATGACTGTGCTCTTCTCCAAACATTATCAGGCATGACCATTTATTTGCCTGCAGATGGCGTAGCCATCAGGGCCATGGTCGAGCAAGCCTACCAAAGGGGAACGCCCGCCTATATTCGGATCGATAAGGACCCCTACGAACCGATATATGCACCCAATACACATGATTTCAGCCTAGGACTTGAAACGATTCAACAGGGGGAATCCCTCTGTGTGGTGACCAACGGCATCATGCTGGCCAGGGTGCGAGAAGCGGCAAGGGAATTGCGGGAGGAAGGGATCGAAGTCGCTCTTGTCGATTTATATCGAATGAATCCCTGCAACGAGTCCAGACTCTGGGAAGCATGCCGAAACGCTCAGGCCATTGTGACAGTGGAAGAACATGGTCGGACCGGAGGGATTGGAAGTTTGGTTGGGAGGCTGTTGAGTGAGCGGGGCCACGCTATTCCTTTCTGCGGGCTTTCGTTGGGTGATGAAATGTTGTTTGGCTCCGCGAGTCGAACCTGGGCCTATGGGCAATACGGCCTGGAAAAGGAAAGCCTGAAAAACACGTTCCGGCATATGGCCCTGTTACCCACGACGGTTTGATTTTTCATCTATCGATTGGGGTAAGGATATTCAACGTGACGACGAATTCCTCCATCTATTTCGGAAAACGGGTTCTGGTTTCTGGAGGCACGGGGATGATTGGGATTCCACTTGTTCGAGCCTTGTTGGCACTGGGGGCTCAGGTGACCGTGGTGTCCTTGGAACAGGAAGGTTATGCGAGAGCCGTGTTAGGCCCTTCAGTTGCGTTCTCCAGAGGCGATCTGACTTGTTATGACACATGCGAACAAGCTGTGAAAGGACAGGATTACGCCTTTAATTTGGTTGGAATCAAAGGGTCCGTCGGTATTGGGGTGAAAAGAGCAGCCAGTTATTTTGTGCCCATGCTTCGATATCAATCAAATTTATTAGAAGCCGCATTTCGAGGAGGAGTCTCGCGGTATCTTTTCGTGAGCAGTATTTGCGCCTATCCACCAGCGACACTTCATGTGGAGGACAATGTCTGGAATGGTCTTCCAAAGCAAAATGACCGGTACGCCGGGATTGCAAAAAGGATCGGCGAACTCGAAGCCGAAACCTATTTGCAGGAATATCATTGGGAGGCTGTCCGAGTGGTCCGGCCCTCAAATGTGTATGGTCCGCTTGATGACTTTAATCCTGCAACGGGACAGGTGATTCCGGCTCTCATTCGGAGAGTGTTGGATGGAGAGTCTCCGGTTCGTATTTGGGGAGATGGATCTGCCATACGGGATTTTATTTTTGTCGAAGATGTGGTTGAGGGGATTTTGCAGGCCATGGAGCATGCTCCGCCATGTTTTCCTATTAATTTGGGAAGTGGCGTTCCGACCACTATCAGGCAATTAGCTGAAACCATTGTGGCCGAAAGTCGGGTCTCCACCGCAATTGAGTGGGATCCTTCAAAGCCGGCCGGCGATCCTGTCCGGTTGTTATCGATGGAACGGGCAGAAGCCACTATTGGATTCCGTCCCAAAATCTCTCTCAGAGAAGGGATTCGTCAAACGATTCACTGGTATAGAGAAAATCGGGAACTTGCCCATGAGCGGAAAAACCTCCTTAGCGCCTAAAAACAGGAAGCGGAAAACTGAAGGACCTTCAACGCCTCGATTTGTACCGGGGTTGGGAGATCTGGTGGATCGTTTAACCGTAGATCAACTGAAGGAAGCGTTTCATGAATCGATCCGGACAGCGGTCAGGACCGAAATCGCTGATTTGGAACATGATATTGATGGATGGGCTGATCGACATCAGATCAAAATGTCAGGGCGGAACGTCCGGATCATCATTGTGCTTGCCCAAATCAATTATGAAATCTGGATGTGTAAAGAAGGCATGATGGCCGAACCCAACCGATACGATCAGTGGTTGAGACGGGCTCATCAATTAAATGGCATCAGAAATCAGATGAAAAATCTTCTTTTAGCCGTGGTGCAATCGGGAACCAGAGTGTGCCGTGCGAGTAATGTTTCGGTGGATGATTTAAAAGATTGGAATATACAGCTATAACCATAGGCTTGCGCGATGCTTTTTAAAAAATTAGGCCAATCTGACATAGAAATTTCCGCTATCGGTCAAGGGACTGGGATTCATCACTCCCTGACAGACCGGGAAGCACATCGGCAACTTGAATCCACGATTCGTGCCGGAATTGATATGGGATTAAATTTTATTGATACGGCGCCTGTGTATGGTGATGGAGAGTCTGAAGCGGTCATTGGTAAGGCTTTGAAGGGGATTCGGCATCGTGCGGTGTTGGCGACAAAGGTCTCTCCTGAAAACTTATCTTCAAAAGGCATTAAATGTTCGGTTCAGGAGAGTCTTAGGCGTTTGCGAACAGACTGGATTGACCTTCTCCAAATCCACTGGCCCAATCCCCAAATCCCCATCTTGGATACCCTGATGGGTCTGGAGAAAACGGTACAGGAGGGGTTGGTACGATATGTGGGAATCTGCAATTTTTCTTTCAATGACACGTTAAAGATACATCAACAGTTAACTCCACACCTCCTGGCTTCTGTTCAGGTCGAATATAACTTGTTCGATCGAAGTATTGAACAGGAATTCCTCCAATACGGCGAACGAGTTGGAATCAGTATTATCGCCTATAGCCCTCTTCATTGTGGACGTTTTGTAGCGAATCGGAAACAGTATGCTGTTCTTCAGGAGATAGCGAATAAATACCAGAAAACTCCAGCTCAAATTGTGTTGCGGTGGTTAGTTGGACATCGCCCGGTTGTGGTGATTCCGAATACCACGAATTGTCAACGAATGAAGGAAAACGCGGAAAGTATAAATTTTAATCTCAAAGACGAGGATGCCCGGTATCTGGAAGAAAAATGTACCGGACATTTCGTAGAGATTCCTCCTAAATCCATACAAGTTGCTGATGACTCAGGACGTTCGGTCTATCGAACCCTCGAAGACGCTCTTGCAAATGCCATGCATTGCGTACCTAGTCCGCAAGAATTGGCCCAACAAATTACCGCAGGGGATTTTTTGAAACCGGTGCGTCTTCGTCCGGCTAGTTCCTCCCATGCCCGGTTTGAGCTCTTGGAAGGCCGAATCCGGTATTGGGCATGGGTCATTGCACACGGTTTCGAAAAGCCCTTACCCGCGCTGCTGGAAGATTTCTCTTGATAGCATTGTGAGAGATAAATGATTGGCACTCTTCCACTCACGCAGAATCACAAGCACCATGGGATGCTTCACCAAGAAGATTTTGAAGCCCTATTGGGGGAAGCTCCTGGCACGCTCTTCCAGGAATGCCAGGAATTGGTAGGACGTCATGATTTGCGTTATGCCGTCTTGCAGGGGGCTTCCCGTGATCAAGTTTTTCTCCGAGTGTTGAAAACCCTTGACCAAGATCTGGAAGTCGCAGGGACCCATCGTAAGCAGCGTTGGGAAGATGGATGGGCAGAGAATCTGATGGAATTTCAACGCACAGGATATGATTTATCTGCATTAATCCCAAAATTTGTGCGGCCTCAGGAAATCATCCGTTTAAAGGGTGAGTATGTCCGACCGGTTTCTTCTCAATTTGAAACCAGTGTTGTCCAAATTCTGCGCCACTGGATGTATAAAAAATGGTTTCATGACGTTGACCATATTTACGAGTTTGGTTGTGGAACCGGGCATAATTTAGTCGATGCAGCTTTCATGTTTCCAGGCCGTCCCTTGTATGGGTTGGATTGGTCTCAATCCTCTCAAGCGATTCTTCGCCTGTTGAAAGAAGAGCATGGATTTAATGTCGTTGGTCGGGAATTTAACATGTTGGAGCCTGATGCATCGTTTGACCTGCATCCTCGGAGCGGGGTGTTTACGGTTGGCGCCATGGAGCAATTGGGCTGTCAATACCATGCTTTTGTAGACTATCTCCTCAGGCAACGCCCTTCAATTTGCATACACGTGGAAACCCTGTATGAGCTTTACGATCAGAACCTCCTGTTTGATTACGTCGCGGCCAAGTATCTGGAGAAAAGAAAGTATTTGCAAGGATTGCTCGGAACCCTGAAGACTTTTGAGCACGAAGGCCGCCTGGAAATTCTTGGAACGATCCGAACTTTTGGGTCACTATAC
This sequence comes from Nitrospiraceae bacterium, assembly GCA_020632595.1. Lineage (NCBI taxonomy): Bacteria > Pseudomonadati > Nitrospirota > Nitrospiria > Nitrospirales > Nitrospiraceae > Nitrospiraceae bacterium. The sequence continues at coordinate 108,768 of JACKFF010000006.1, forward strand.
CATGATGGCTATTCTATGGTGATCTGGAAGCCGGTAGAGGAGAAGATGTGATGGTGAACGCGGATCAATTACAGATTAAAACTTATGAGAATTCGAGTGAGCACGCGGTTCGACAACAGATGGGGGACTTACTCTTTCACAATCCGATTCCCCCGGACCAATTACTATCGAATCTTGGACTATTTCTCGAATCCAAGCATTTGTCTCGCCTCTTATTCATGGACTTCTTATATCGGCAAATCATTGCTGTTCAAGGTGTCGTCATGGAGTTTGGTGTACGGTGGGGGCAAAATCTTGCCTTGTTTTCCGCATTGCGAGGGATCTATGAACCCTTTAACCGGCATCGAAAAATTGTCGGATTTGATACGTTTTCCGGATTCCCATCTATCCATGAAAAGGATGGGAATTCCAATATGATGGTGAATGGACAATTGGCTGTTTCTCCCCATTATGCAGAAAGCCTTCAAGAGTTACTCAGTCTTCATGAAGCACTTAATCCATTACATCATATTAAAAAACATGAACTGTGCGTCGGAGATGTGGTTGAGGAGTTACCTCGATATCTGGCCAGATGCCCGGAAACCATCGTGGCTATGGCCTATTTTGATTTAGATTTGTACGAACCGACGGTCAAGTGTCTTGAGGTTCTTCGTCCCCGAATAACCAAGGGGACAATTCTGGGGTTTGATGAATTGAATGATCCTGATTCCCCTGGAGAGACCCTCGCCCTGATGGAAGTCTTTGGATTGAACCATTTAAAAATTCAACGGTTTCCCTTTGCCTCACGAGTGTCGTATGTGGTGTTCGAATAAGGGGTCATCGCCCACTAAGGAGAGAGTCCGTGCCTCAAACAAGAGCTGAACAATTGAGCAAAGGCATGATTGCTGATTCCATTATGCGGTTTTTTTATAGGAAAAATATTGTCGTAACCGGGGGAAGCGGGTTGATCGGAAGGCAAATTGTGAGTCGGTTGGTAGAGGCTGGGGCCTCGGTTCGAAGTGTGTCTCTGGATGAGATTCAGGTTGAAGATAAAGTGGAGTATGTGAAGGGCGATCTGTGTGATTTTGAATTTTGTAAACGTATGGTGAAGGACATGGATTGTGTGTTTCATGTGGCGGGAATCAAAGGGTCCATTGAGGTCACGAAATCCAAGCCCGCAAGTTTTTTCGTTCCGTTGTTGATGATGAATACCAATATGTTGGAGGCCTGTCGCCTATCTAAGGTTGATCGCGTGGTTTATACCTCCTCCATTGGCACGTACCCGAGTGCGGAAATTTTCAAGGAACAGGAAGGGGAGGATGAAGGGCCACCAATGGATATGTTCCCTGGCTGGGCCAAACGAATGGCCGAATTGCAAGTTCGTGCCTATCAAATACAGTACAGTCTGACGCACTACGCCGTGGTGCGTCCCTGCAATGTGTATGGACCGGGAGATAATTTCGATCCTGCCAATGCCATGGTCATTCCCACCCTCATGCGACGCATCTTTTCAAAAGAAGATCCGGTAGTGATTTGGGGAGATGGCACCGCTATTCGGGATTTTGCCTATAGTGGCGATGTCGCTGATGGAGTGATTCTTGCTTTGTACCATGGCACGGGTGGTCGTTACGTCAATTTGGGCAGTGGGATCGGCTATACCATCAGAGAATTAGTAGAAGCTCTTCAATCGGTTGTGCCCTTCCGGGCCCAATATGACCACACGAAACCCACCGGATTTCCCCGGCGTGTGATGGATATTTCTTTAGCAAAACATCTTCTCGGGTATGCACCACAAATTAGTCTTCAAGAGGGGTTACGGCATACATGGGATTGGTATCTGGAGCATCATGATGAATATCTTCAACGGCAAAACTATTTCGCCGCCTCCTAATTTACAGCTTTCTTCCTGCCACTTGGAAGGAGTGAGAGTAGTGACTCCACCGACAATTTTTGAAGATTTTCGGGGAACCTATGTTGAAACGTTTAACGAGGACCTGTACCGCCAAGCCGGAATTGATATGCCATTCGTGCAGGATGATATCTCCGTGTCTGGCAGGCATGTGTTGCGAGGCATTCATGGAGACCAGAAAACCTGGAAGCTGGTGTCATGTTTATGGGGGAAGTTTTATTTGGTCGTCGTCAATTGGGATCCTACCTCTCCACAATATCAACAGTGGGAATCGTTTACGTTATCAGATCGCAATCGACAACAGGTCCTGATTCCACCCAAGTTTGGAAACGCCCATCTGGTGCTGTCTGAGCAGGCAATCTTTCACTATAAGCAAACAACCAATTACAACCGGGAAGGACAATTTACCATACCTTGGGATGATCCAACCTTGAAAATCTGGTGGCCGATCAAACAGCCGATTGTTTCTCAACGGGATGAAGGAGTCGTTCATGTTTAAAGGTAGCAACGTTTTAGTGACGGGGGCCGGAGGATTTCTGGGAACCAATATGGCTAAGCGTTTGGTGGAAGAGGCGAGCTATGTACGAGGGACATTGCATACCCGTGGCCCGCAATTCAACCACCAGAAACTGGAATATGTCAACGCCGATTTGACGAATATGGAAGAGTGTCGACGGGTCGTAGAGGGCATGGACTATGTTTTCATGTGTGCAGCGAATACCTCAGGAGCGGCGGTCATGGCGACCCACCCTTTAGCACATGTGACGCCGAATGTGGTGATGAATACCCAGATGTTGGAAGCGTCCTACCAGGCAAAGGTAAAAAAGTTTCTCTTTATTAGTAGTAGCGCCGCCTATCCACCCAGTGGGGAACGGCCGATCTCCGAGGAGGAAATGTTTGCGGGGGATCCATATGAGACGTATTTCAGTGTTGGATGGATGAAACGGTATGGTGAGGTGCTATGCCGTATGTATTCCGAAAAAATTAAGGATCCGATGAGCACGGTGGTCGTGAGGCCATCTAATATTTATGGGCCCTATGACAAATTTGATTTTGAACGTTCCCATGTGACAGCGGCGCTTACACGTAAGGTTATTGAACGTCAGAACCCTCTGGAGGTGTGGGGGACAGGTGAGGATGTCCGAGACTTAATTTATGTGGATGACTTTGTCGATGCCGTGATGCTGGCGATGAACCGGTTAGACCGGTGCGACCCTGTAAATATTGGCTACGGGAAAGGGTGTCGAGTACGTGATGTTTTGAATACCCTTCTAGAGGTTGATGACTTCCGGGAAGCCAGGGTGGTTGTAAACCCCGCGAAACCTTCCATGATTCCAATTCGTTTGATTGATGTGGGAAAAGCCAAAGGCCTTCTCAATTTTTCGGCTCAGACCGACCTGGTTATGGGATTAAAGAAGACCATCGATTGGTATCGGGAAAACCACGGGGAAAAAGAACTGCTAAGAACCGCCCGCGCGGTTTAAAGCAAGCGGTCCTGGCTAAGCGAGATATAATGTGGAAAAAACTTTTCTCAGGAAAATCCATTTTGTGGTGAAACTCTAGATGCAAAGTAAGCTATTCGGAGAAACAGGGGTCAATGTTGCATCGATCGGTCAGGGTACGACAGGGATGGGGACGAAGAATCATTTCCCCAAGGAATATATTCAGGAAAGAATTAAAGCTCTAAGATTGGGAATCGACCTAGGGATGACGTTTGTGGATACAGCCAGTCTGTATGGAAACGGGTTTTCAGAAGAAGTCGTTGGAGTTGCTCTAAAGGGGATTCGGAAAAAATGTTTTCTTGCTACAAAATTTTACCCACATGAAAACATGGGTTCGGAAGACATCTGTTTAGCCGTGGAAAACAGCCTGAAAAACCTTCAAACGCCTTGGGTAGACCTTTATCAAATTCACTGGCCGAATCCCCGCGTGCATTTGGAAAGAATTTTTGAGGTTTTGGAAACATATCAGAAGCGTGGAGCAATAAGATTTTTTGGGATTTGCAATTTTTCCCAGCAAGAAGTCTGTGCCCTTGAGCAATCCATACCTCATATTCCTTTGTCCTCAAATGAAATAGAATTTAATTTGCAAGCCAAAACAATAGGAACCGAATTTTTGGGGGTTAGTTCATTTAAAGGAGCCATACTAGCCTATAGTCCCTTAAATAAGGGAAGAATTGTTGGGACTGCATTTCAAGCGGACCTTGTTCGGGGCTTAGCAGAAAGATATCGAGCCACTCCATCTCAGGTAGTTTTGGCATGGCTTCTCTCATTTAAGCGAGTTTTTCCAATTGTAAAGGCAGCCACTCAGGAGCATGTTAAAGAAAATGCTGGGGCAATGTCTCTTGTTTTGTCCAATGAGGATATTCAACGGGTGAATGATTCTTGGGAAGAACATATCTATGAGGCAACACCTGAGAGCATTAAACTTCGAGGGACTCAACAGAGAAAACCTTATCTCACTTTGGAAGAAGCGATAGACAATCCTCTTGATTTGGTTCCAAGTCCCGTAGCATTAGCTGAATCAATTGTTCGGTATGGCCTAAGAATGCCCATTCAGGTCGTTCCTCTTTATGGAAATAACGATTCCTATGAATATGAAGTCGATCCCTACGATCCCTTTGATCAAATTAAAAAATATTGGGCCTGGAAGATTGCTTTTCCCGGAAGATTAATTCCCATTTGTATTTCAAGGGCAATGCCTTTGAACTGTTAAAAAAGAAGAGAAAGTGTTGATGATAAGCGTGGCGAGGTAACCATTTCCTATTAACTCCATAATCCCATGAAGAGAGCATGGCACGGGGTTTGGATTTCTTCTTGTTTCTGTAAAGCTTGGCTTCTAAGAATTCCACTTTCAACGAGACCACAGAATGTACATATTTCCTGAAAGTCCCTTGGCACATAAATGGCTTGATGACCTTTCGGGTTTGGAAATCGGGGCTTCTACCCACAATCCGTATGGATTGAAAACCCGGAACGTTGGATTAGGTGGAGAGGGATATGCTCAAGAACAATTATCCCTGGTCGGGGAGGTTGCTCCGATTGATATATGTGCTGAGGCCAGTGCGATACCCCTTTCCAGTGAATCAGAAGATTTCATCCTGGCGTCCCACGTCATAGAGCATTGTCCGGATGTCATCAAGACTTTACTTGAGTGGTATCGAATTGTGAAACCCGATGGGTACCTTTTTTTGGTGGTTCCCCATCGGGATGCGGCTCCTTCTGACAGAGGAAAGCCCCTTACTGAATGGGAGCATGTGGTTCAAGATTATATGAGACACGCTACACCAGAATCGGAGCCGGAGGCAAAAAGTTTCCTGTACTGTCATTATCATGTCTTTTCCCCCTCCTCCATGAAAAACTTTATTTCGAGAATTTTTGGTTGCCGTCTTGCGCTGGTTGAAGAACAAGATCCGGATGATAAGGTGGGGAACGGTTTTTCATTAGTTTATCGAAAGACCAAATCCCTTCAAAACGCATTTCCATGGGAATTTCAGGGTGGAGGGTATTCCATAAATGTTTCAAGGCCGGCGGATTTTTACCAAAATAAAAAGGAAGAGGAAAAAAACCCTCTCACGAAACCTCCTCAGTCAGCTCCTTCCTGTAGGCAAAGGGGAGAAAATCCGGTAGTGGACCAGGGCCGACCTCACGATAAAATGGAAAAATCCAAAATCCGGCTCGTTTCTGTCGTTGTCGCCGCTTATAACTCAGAACGGTTTATGCGGGGGTTATTGGAAAATTTAGAAGCACAGACCATCGCGGACCAGATGGAAATTATTATCGTAGAAACCGGCTCAGAGACGCAGGAAATCAATATTGTACGAGATTTTCAACAACGATTTGCGAATATCACTTATGTCAGAACATCTGAACGAGTGAGTGCTGTTGCGGCCACCAATCAAGGCGTTCGCATGGCTAAAGGGAGTTACATTACGCTACTGCCCACAGATGACCGGTTGCGTTGTGATGCCTTGGAAGTGATGGTCCGTGAACTTGAAAAACATCCGGAATTAGGTACGGTATATGCGGATGTGTTTATGACCCAGTTTGAGAACCAGACTTTTCATCGTTTTATTCGAGGAGGCTATTCCATTCGTTTTGATTTTAGTCCCGATATGATGTTGACCGGCTATCCTATGGGGCCTTTGTTCATGTGGAGGAAAAAGGTTCATGAAGAGGTTGGGATATTTGACGAAAAATTTCTATGTGCGGCCGATTATGACTTTCATTGCCGTGTCGCACGACATTATCCCATGCGACATATTTCAGAATTTCTTGGCTTGTATTTACAAAATCCAAAAGGGGTTGTGAATTCCAATCCCCAAATTAGCCAGGAAGAATTTCGAGCTATTATTCAGGCAAACCGGCCGTATTTTCCGCCACCTATTCAGAAACCCCTGACCATCCTTCAATACGAGAAACCCGTATTCCCCGAAAAGTATGTCAATATTGGCATGGTGACCTTCAATCGATTGGAATTTACCAAAGCGGCATTGACAGCACTCTTTCAACACACCTGTTTCCCCCACGTCATCACGGTTGTGGATAATGGAAGTACCGACGGTACGCCAGAGTATTTACAATCCCTTCATCAGCAAGGGTTTATTACCAATCTGATTTTGTTGCCATCCAATGTTGGAATTGCCAAGGCTTCCAATTTGGCATGGAGTCAGGAGCCTGAAGCAGAGTATTACCTCAAGTTGGATAATGACATCGTGATCCAAAAGCCTGGCTGGTTATCCAGAATGGTTGAGGTCATCGACCGTATCCCTGAATTGGGCGCCATTGCCTATAACTTTGAACGAGAGAGCTATCCCGTCCGTGAGATTCGGGGCTTGCCTGTTCGTCCGAAAATTGGAAATTTAAACGGAGCTTGTACCCTTATCCCCAAAAGAACGCATCAAAGCTTGGGATTCTGGTGTGAGGATTATGGATTGTACGGGGAAGAGGATGCAGATTATGGGTTGAGAATCCATTTGCATGGGTTGCAGAATGCTTATATGGAGGATGAGAAAGTGGGATTGCATCTACCTGCCGGAAGAGCAGCCCACATCGACGCACAATCGTTTAAGGCCACTGATGGAATTGAAGAAGAGACTCATGCTGAGTACCGGGCATTTAAAGATGAATGGCGGCGAAAAAATGTTCAGGACATCGCGAAAAAGAATTGGCAGGATTATCAAACGGGTACGAAAACACTGTATTGTTCGACTCCCTTCGTGAGGGAATTCCAAAAAGAACGAGAACAACCTGAAGGATCCGACTTATCCTCTCGCCCACGGGTTCAGGCTGACGAAAGGCCGAGGGAAGTGATGCTTGATATTCCACGAGATACTTCTCATGAGACTTGGCGAACCGTTTCTGTCATTGCGTCCGATTATATTTGTGGTCGTATCCGACTCCTTCAACCACTTCTGGCTGGCGAAGGGATTTGGGGAAAAGGCTCCATTGTCGCCGATGCGAACATTTATTTAAATGACACCACACTTCCCCCGATGGGGTTGGGGCAGGTTTGGGCTATTCAGCGTAATTGTAGGCTGTCAGAAGAAACTTTAAAGGAGGCCCAAAGCCAAGGTACCCGGATTGTTTACGACTGTGACGATTTGCTCTGGAAAATTCCTGTCGATAATCCGAATCATGGATACTTTACTCCTGAATATCTTCAAAGAATGTTCGGCCTTATGTATACGGCGGATTGCGTGACGGTGTCTACGGAACCTATTCAAGCCGATTTGAAGCAACGAGGAATCGAATCGACTGTTCTTCTGAATTGCTTGTTGCGTCAGGAATGGGAGGATTTCAAACCTCGACGTCGAGCGGGTTCCCGTCCTCGAGTGGGATGGGCAGGTCAAGCGAATGTGCACAAAGGCGATACCGCCATTTTTGAGACGATTGTGGAGGCTCTCAAGGACGAGGTGGAATGGGTGTTTTTGGGAGACGCCCCACCGATGGTCAATAGCCCAGGGGTGCTCAGTGAAGCATTTTCCATGGTAGACGTGGCGCAGTATCCGAAAAAATTGGCGAGTCTTAATCTTGATCTTGCATTGGCGCCATTGGTGCCAAACCCATTCAATGAAGCGAAAAGTGATATCCGAATTTTACAGTATGGAATATTGGGCTATCCGGTTATTGGCACGGATATTTTTCCCCATCAACATGCTCCCATCATACGGTTGCCGCATGAACCACAAGCCTGGATCAAGGCGATTCGCGAACGAATTCATGATTTAGGTGCCTTAGAAAGGGAGGGGGATCATCTGCGAGCCTGGGTATTGAACCATCGGCTTATGGAACATGTGCTTCCTCAGTATGAACAGGCCTGGTTGGGCCGTGACGAAAAATCCTCCAACAGGGTGCCTCAGTCGAACATACAGAGTCCACCAGGGCCCTCTTATTCCCCAATCAACCACGACAAGTATTCCTTTGATTGTTCAATCATTATTCCAGTTTGGAATAAAGTGGAATTGACCCGTCAGTGCTTGACTCATTTGTCGGAGGTCACAGATGGCTGTTCGTATGAAGTCATTGTCGTCGATAATGCATCCACCGATGAGACCTCGGCATTTCTGGCTTCTTTAAGTGGGGATATTCAGGTCATCACGAATCCGGCCAATTATGGGTTTGCCAAAGCCTGCAACCAAGGGGCCGCTTCTGCCAAGGGGCGTTTTCTGGTCTTTTTAAATAACGATACGATTCCGAAGCCAGGATGGTTGCGGGCTTTATTGAATGAAGTGGAGAGCCATTTGGATGTTGCTATTGTCGGGAGTAAGCTGCTCTATCCGAATAACACCATCCAACATGCCGGCGTGGTTTTCGCAAAACATTGTTTGACGCCCTACCATATATTTCGTGGTGCTCCGGGAGACCTGCAAGCGGCCAATATTCGTCGAGAGTTTCAGGTTGTCACTGCGGCTTGTATGCTCATTCGTCGTGAGGAGTTTCATGCGGTCGGGCAATTTGACGAGATCTATCAGAACGGATTTGAGGATGTGGACCTGTGCCTCAAAGTGGGCAAACGGGGCAAGAAAGTCATCTATCAACCGGAAAGTGTGCTCTATCATTTGGAACATCAAACGCCCGGAAGGAAGGATCATGAGGCCGAACGGCACAATGGTATTGTGCTCATGGAACGGTGGGCTTCCGCCATCGTGGTTGATGAGGATGTCCATACGGTTTCGGCGGGCTATGCTAACCGGTATTCTCTGCGTGACGGCCGGCTTCAGCCCTCCCTCCAGGCACTGCAGGGCGATAGGGAGATAACGCAGTGGAAACGAGTTCAACGTGTTCAGGAGGTTCAATTACGTCAGCGGCATGCCGTAGGCCAGGGCTTGAATAGCCAGGACGACTGTGAATTGCGCGCTCTCCTTTCCGAGTATCGAGATTGGCCGGATGATGGTGCAGTGCTTAAATGGGCGGCCAAGCTTTGCCAGTCGTTACAGTTATTGGATGGGGAGCGGGCATTTTTGAAACGGATACTGAGTATGGGAGAAGATCGCGCGGCACGGGAACGACTCGCGAAGCTGGCTCTCGGCGGGAAGGATCTGCCTGAGGCGACTGACCATATCCAGGCGCTCCTTCAATCTGACCCCAGCAATGGGTCGGGTCACTGGTTAAAGGGAATTCTGTTAATGCAATCCCAGCAATGTGGTGAGGCGGCCCTGTCATTCCGCCGCGCTCTTCAGTGTGGCGCAGATTCTCGAAAAACCAGTATCGGTTTGGGAATGGCGTGTATGGGGATGGGAGATGTCGAAGAAGCCTGGAGGGTTTTCGACCAGATTGTGGCGGATTATCCTGATGATATCGAAGCCATGAATGGGTTGATTCAGGCTGGAACATCCCTGGAACGATGGAAAGGCTTGGGGGAACGGCTTGCACGGTTTGTTGAACGAAATCCCGCAGACTGCGATATGCGCTTTGCGCTGGCCGGAGTGGAATTTCGTGCGAGTCGATTCGATGTGGCCAAGCACCAATGTGAGATGTTGAGCCTCTTAAAGCCCGACCATGAGGGATTGCACGATTTAGAGGTTCTCCTGCAGACGGCACCTCTTGGCCGTCATGCCCTCGCAAATTAAATTGAAGAACTTTTTGCCTAGTCAAGTTAGCCTATGTCCCGAGCCCTTTTAATACAATTAGCTCGGCTGGGTGATCTGGTCCAATCCCTTCCTGTTCTGACTGCCCTGCAATCTGCCTATCCTGAGCGACCGCTTGATCTTCTTTGCCCTTCGCCTTTGGTGGCGCTTGGAGAAGTTTTTCCTTGTGTGGACAGGGTTTTCCCTTGGAATGGGGAACAATGGCATGAATTGGCCACGACCAAGATGACAGATTGTGACCAACAATTGGCCCGAGCCACACGCTATCTGGCTGACCACGCCTTTCCTCCGTATGCATTGGCCTATAATTTGAATAACCATCCCCGAGGGATACTTGCTGCCCATGTATTGAGTGGTCTGGTTGTCGGGCCTGGCGAGTATGGACCATTGAATCAGACGCCTCCGGCATGGGCGGGATATTTACGTCGCATTGCTCAGCATCGAGGAAGCAACCGGGTGCATTTAGCGGATGCGTTTTGCGGGATGTGTCAGGTTCTTCCGCCGCGGGACGTTCCCCACTTGAAGGCCCCTAAGGAGGCATGGCCCTTCGAGCTGGAACTGCCCGTAAATGGTGAACCTTCTACTCTCATCGGAATTGTTCTTGGTGCGGGAGATGCCGACCGGCGAGTTCCTCTTTCTGTGTGGCAAGACCTGATTGTTGCATGCGCTGAGCAAATTCCTCAGTGCTTTCTGCTTTTGGTCGGTGGTGCTGGAGAGCGGGAAGCGGCATTGGCCTTAGAGCATCGCCTTCCCATTAAATATCTCAATCGGGTGGTGAATGGGTGTGGTCGGACTTCGTTGCCCCAGCTTGTGGCTCTTCTGAATCGGTGTCAGTGGGTGGTCGGCTCGGATACGGGACCATTGCATCTGGGAACGATGTGTGGAGCTCGGGCGATCGGCTGGTATTTCTCCCGGGCCAGAGTCCATGAAACGGGCCCCTATGGGGTGGGTCATTATGTGTGGCAACGCGCGGGAGCGCAACTTCGGGAGAGCCCGGATGTCCCTGACGTAAGCGCTGTAGGATCATTTTCTGCCTATTGGCCTGTGATGGAAACCGTCCATTTAATACGGGGAAACCCGGTGAATGCGACAACAGATGAGTGGGATCTCTGGACCGGCAATAGAGATGAGTGGGGGGTGTTTTATACCCGGGATGGCATTCCAGACGTGGCTGTTCTCCGGCGAAAAGATACCTGGGAGGAGCTGTCTCAGCTGGCGAGTCAAGGTATTCGGATGGAAGTCTCGAAGTTGTCGGGAAGGCTCCGGTAGTTTGTAGGCCGGGGCTGTGTTTTTAGGGCAATCAACCAGGAACAGATAAATGGACCTGTTGAAACAAAATATTGGTATTCTTCGCGATCAGGCTCCGGTTCTTGCGGCTCAGATCCTCCAGGTACCAGGAGGAACCCTTTCGATCCAACCAGCTAAATCTGGAATGCCCACCGCGCTTGTCAACTCCCGCTATCTCCATAGTGCGTATGATCCGGTTCGCGAGGCAGAGCGCTGGGCTGAAGAACGCGCGAAAGACTGTCAAGGAGGGGAAGCTATTGTCCTCCTTGGTGTGGGACTACTCTACCATGTACAAGCCTTGCGTCAGGTGTTGCCCCATGACCAGGTCATCATGGTCGTCGTGCCAGATCTTTCTGAATTTGCGGATTGTGTCTCGGTTCGGACGCTGGAAGGGTGGGGGAAAGGGGTGATGTGGCTGGCGGGTTCAATGGCTGATATAGCTGTCCAAGTGACACAGAAAGCCAAGCGGGTCCGCGTTTTGAGTTACGAACCTGCGGCCACGGTTCATCGTGAGGCCTATGAACATTTTCGTCTACAGCTTCGTGAGCATCTCGCTCAACAATTAAGCGGGGCGCTTCACATCATGGTGGTCGGCCCTATTTATGGCGGGTCGTTGCCGATCGCCCGATATGTGGTAAATGCATTGGAAGGTCTTGGACATCGTGTGAGTTGGGTGGATCATAGTCCTCATTATGCGGGATATCAGAATTTGGAAACGATCCGTGATCACCGGTTGCGGCTCACAGTCCAACAACGGATGAGTGAAACGCTGGCGGTGATAAGTCTTGCTCATGTGGCAGAAGATCCCCCTGATCTCGTGTTAGCCTTATCCCAGGCTCCATTAACCATGGCCGTTCTAGAGCAAATGCGTCGAAAAAAGGTGTTAACGGCGATGTGGTTTGTGGAAAATTTTCGGCATTTAACCTATTGGCAGCAGATGGTGACGGGGTATGACTTTTGGTTTGTGATGCAACAAGGGTCATGCTTGGACGCTTTCAGAAAAGCCGGCGCCAAACAGGTCTCGTATCTTCCCTTAGCCGCTGATCCGGCCATTCATCAACCTATGGTTTTCACCGAGGAAGAGCGACGAGAGTTTGTTGCCGACGTATCCTTTTTAGGGGCAGGGTATAGAAATCGGCGACATATCCTCCCATCCCTGGTCGGCCATGGGTGGACATTTAAATTGTGGGGGAATGAGTGGGACAACCCTGGGGCGTTAGCGCCGGTTCTTCAGAGAGGGGGCGCACGCATTGATACTTTCACCAGTGTGAAAATTTTTAATGCCACCTCGGTCAATATTAATTTGCATTCGTACACGGGAGATGGATTCGATCCGGAGGGAGATGGGGTGAATCCCAGGACATTTGAAATCGCCAGTTGCGGGGCGTTTCAAGTGGTCGATACCCGCACCTTGCTTCCGGCCCTTTTTGATGAATCGATGATGGCAATAATTAACAATCCGGACCAGCTTATCCCAATTGTCCAAACCTATCTGCACGAACCAGCCAGGCGAGCGGCCATGGCTGCATTGTCCCGGAAACGGGTATTAGAGGCGCATACATACAGCCATCGGATGAGGACCTTCCTAGGCGCCGTGGGCATGGCGAGCCCTGACCGGCTCGGAGCTATCCTTCAGGGGGATCGTCACGCTGAATCTTTGGTGGCGCGAAGCGGGACGACTCCGGAATTGATTCCAATGCTGAAGCAGTTTCCTCAAACTGAGCGTGTGGAGTTAGTGGATGTGGCGAAAAGTATTAGAAATAAAGGGCCTGAAGCCCGGCTGAATCGTGAAGAACTACTGATTCTGATGATGGATGAATACCGCCAGGAAAAACGGGATTTTCTTTGAAGCTCTGACGGGATAATTTCCCGCTCCCGCCGATTATTCATGAATAAACAAGTCCTCATTATTAACATTACCCGGATGGGTGATTTAATTCAGATGCTTCCCCTTCTCTCACGGTTAGAGGAAGAATGGCCGGGTGTGGCCATTGATCTGATTGTTGATAAAGAATTTGCTCATGTCGCCAGCCTCATTCCTGGCATTCGCCAGGTGTTGATGTTTGACTTCCAGCTGTTGATGGATGAAAGCCGGGTGCGAGCGCGAGACGTGGTCGCCCTCTACCGGGAACTTGCCGGTTGGGTTCAACCGTTACTTCAGGTGGGATACGATCGTGTCGTGAACCTGACCTTTAATCGCCGCAGTGCGTTTCTGGTGAAATATTTCGGGTGTGCAGATGAGCGAGGAATGACCACGACCCAGGATGGGAGTTTCGTGGTGAAAAATCCTTGGATGAAATATTTCGTGGATTTCCATGTGTATCGACCATTGAATCGATTCAATATTGTGGATCTTTTTTCGCTTGGCGGGAGCGGGCCGGGTTCGTTTTCTCCTCTTCGCTTATCTGTGCCCCAGCACATGAAAGAATGGGCACGGACCTATGTGAGACAAGCCGGGCCGGCCGATGAGTGGATTGGCATTCAAGTCGGCGCCAGTGATCCGATGAAAGCCTGGCGACCGGAATACTTTGGACAAATGATGGCGTATCTCGGCCAAAATCGGCCGGTCGGATTTGTGTTGATTGGCACGAAGAAAGAAGAGGCGGATGTTCGCGATGCCATTCGGTGTTACCGGCAGGCGGGAGGATTAGGAAGCATATGTGAAGCTGTCGGCCAAACCACTGTGCCGCAACTGGTGGCTTTGCTTAATCATTGCGTCTTGATGGTGACCAATGACACGGGGCCGATGCACATGGCTGTGGGAGTGAACACGCCGGTCCTGAACGTGTCGGTGGGCCATGTGAATTTTTGGGAAACCGGACCGTTTGGACCAGGGCATTGGGTGGTTCAGCCCGAGATCATGTGTGGCCCATGCGGATTCGATAAGGTCTGCCCTCACCATGCCTGTAAAGACCAGATCATTCCTCAAGAGGTGGGCCAGCTATGCTTACATCTCTTGGGTAATCATTCCTTCCCGTCGTTTTCATCCAAAATTCGAGTATATGAAGGCGGCGTCAATGAAGATCAGTTAGGGACATTTAGGTTAAGAGCGGGAACTGAAGAGCCACGCGTATCCTGGTATGCGGAGTATTGGCGGCAATACTGGTATCAATCCTTTACCGGGAACCCTAGCCTGGTCCCTTTTTCCCCAACGCCTCCACCGGATTTTTCAGACTGCGCGCAGGTATGGCGTCGTTTGGCTCCCCAGCTCGATCAGTTGTGTATTCAAGCCGACACCGTATGGGATATGTGTCGTCAAAGGCCTATCCCGGTTGACAGATTAAAGGCGCGCCAGTACCAGTTAAAAGTTGACACACTCACGATGCAACAGGTCGCCAGGCCGTCATTGGCCTTTGGCCCTTTAGCGATGGCCTTTTTTCGAGATACCTTTAGCTTGGAGTCGTTGACCCTTAGCGGCATGGCCGAGGAACATGCTCAAGCGTATCATGTATTTCGCACTCGAGGGGAAGAAAATTATCGGCGGTTAGAAGGAATGTTTTCTCATGATCCAAGGGGGGGTCGGTATGCACGTACAATTGGATGAAGAAATCTGGGAAGTGGGTGATCGTGTTCAGCTAGGCGAAGTTCTGGCCAATTTGAGTGACCGCGCTCAGGCCAAAGGGTGTTTGGTGACGGAATTAATAGTTGGTAATCGGAAGATGACGGATCGGGAGCTAGTGCCTCCCACCCTGGCTCAAGTGGCGAGCTCGTTTGGATCCATCGCAGCCGTGAGCAAACATGTGGAATCCATCGTGCAATATTCTGAAAAAACGGGCCAAAAATTCGGAGCACAGCTACGTGAACAAGGACAGAAGTTTGTTGATGCTTTCCGACAAGGGGATGGAAAATATCACCAGTTAGACCAATGGTTCGGGCAAATAGCCGATTACCTTGAGTGGCTACAGGTTCATGAATCTATGGGGCTTAAAAAGCCTGAGGCCATCCATAACCTATCGTTTTGGGTCAAAGAATTACTGAATGCTCGAGAAAACGAAGATGCCGTTCGAATTGCAGATATGTTGGAGTATGAAGTGATTCCTTATCTTTCTCAAAATAGTACTCCTCTTCCTTAACGCCAAGCTTTCTCGTCCTTTCATTCCTGTAGCTTCCTACGGAATTAACATCGGAGAATATGGAATGTGAAGTTGTCTCTGTTTACCAGGTCAGGTTACTGCGTGGATTCTCAATGGGGTTTTGTCAGGGAGCACAAGGGTTTGATTGGGCTTCTCTCAAGTTTTCTTCCTGGTCGTCGATACATACCGGTAGAAGTGAAAATTGGTTCATTTCACAATTTTAGAGGAGGCCAATCGGCTCAACCCATTTATTGTCTTCCTCAAGGGACGGATCCTTTGAGGTGCAGCCATCAAGGAGGAAAGTATGGCACTTGTCGTTAACAACAACATCGCATCACTCAACGCCCAACGGAATTTGGGCGTGTCCAGTTCTCAATTGGAAGGGTCCGTCGCCCGTCTTTCTTCGGGTTTGCGAATCACCCGAGCGGCAGATGATGCCGCAGGTTTAGGAATTTCCGAAACCTTGCGGGCTCAGATTCGTAGTATTAATCAAGCAGTCCGAAATTCCAACGACGGTATAAGCTTACTGCAGATTGCGGACGGCGGTGCGGAAGGCATCGGCAATTTGTTAGGCCGTCTTCGGGAACTAGCCGAGCAATCAGCGAGTGGAATCCTCGGCTCGAATGAACGGTCTTTCCTCGATCAGGAATTTGTAGCCCTCCGTTCCGAAATCGATAGAATTTCTTCTGTGACCGAGTTTAATGGGGTGAAGCTGTTAAGTGGAACCGGAAATGATTCCTTGAGTATTCAAATTGGTTTCAGAAGTTCAGCAAATGATACGCTTTCCCTGTCACTCAATGATTTGAACACGAATACCTTAAACCTCGCCTCGACCAATGTGTCGACTTCCGGTAATGCCTTAGACGCACTGTCCAATATCGATAGTGCCATTAGTGCTGTGGCGTCTGCTCGAGCCAATATCGGGTCCTTGCAAAACAGGATTGATGCTGCTGTTGGGAATCTGCAAGTGGCGAATGAAAATATCACTGCCGCTGAATCACGGATTCGTGATGCTGATATTGCCTTTGAGTCAGCGAAGTTCGTAAGGAACCAAATATTAGTTCAGGCGGGTACGTCAATATTGGCGCAGGCCAATACGTTGCCTCAGCAGGCTCTAGCTTTACTGCGGTAAACAGGTATAAGGAGAAACCGGGGCTTCGACCCGGTTTCTCCTTTGGGGAACGAGGGGGGAACCCACAATGATTTCCACACTTTCTAACAGCGCCTCTTTCATAACGGTCTCAGTTGGAAATGAGATTCGGGTGAGGGATGGACAAAAGCCCATAACGGGAGATGTTCAGCGCATATCGGCACTCCCCCCACCAGTTTTTGCCACGAAATCTAGCAAGGATCCAACAGTCAAGGATCCATTAACGAAGGATCAGGTACAGGCGAGTGTGGCTCGACTCCAGGAAACATTGAAGCAGGTTGATCCAAGGATTGAGATCTCTCTGGAAAAGGATATTAATCAGGTGATTTTTCGTGTTGTAGATAAAGAATCGGGGGAGCTAATCCGACAAATACCCTCTGAGAAGGCGGTAGAACTCGCGCGGTTATTTTCCGGACATTCCGGACTCTTGGTGGAAGAGAATATATAATTTCCGCGTCCATCCAAAGACCGTTCAGGAACCCGGTGTCTGTGGGCATGAACAATCAAATATTTGTGTCCAGGTGAACAGGAGTCTGTCGTTTCGTCATATGATAGAGAATGACGAAAGGAATATCCGATGACCATTAGTTTTGGTGGCCTTGGTAACGGTATTGATTTTGGACCGGTTGTCGATGCTCTCGTCAAAGCGCAACGTATTCCTATAGATAATTTAACCCAACAAAAACTGCAGGCGTCACAAAAACAAACAGATTTGGCTTTGTTGGGGGGGAAATTACTGAGTCTGCAAGGTCTGGCAAGTAGCCTTCGCACCCAGGCCAGTTTCAATAAAAATCAAGTCAATGTAGCTGCTGGAAGTGCACAACCTCCTTTATCTGCCAGTGCCTCATCTACGGCGGCGCCTGGAACCTATCAGGTGACTGTGAACCAGTTGGCTTCTGCCCATCAAATTATTTCGAAGGCTTCCACCGCAGTTTCATCCACCGATGCGGATATTGTGGGCGGCGCCTCCGGCATATTCCAATTTCAGGCAGGTACTGGCCCGATTCAAACGGTGAATCTTGATAGTACAGGGACATTGGACGATTTGCGGGCCGCAATTAATGATCTTGGCGCCGGAGTAAGCGCTTCGATTTTGAATACAGGGAGTGAAACCTCTCCGCAATACCGTCTTGTGCTATCGGCTAACGAGACAGGGATCGGTCATGCTATTTCGATTGTGGCTGACGATACCACTTTAAATACGGTCACTACCGGAGTGGATACTTTTCAAGCCGCCCAAGATTCGGAGGTCGTATTAGGAAGGACTGACGTTGAAGCCGGGACGACAGCCATTACCATTAACCGGTCGACTAATACGCTTACCGATGTTGTGGCTGGCCTCAGCCTTAACCTTCAGTCTGTGGATAGCAATCCTGTCACAATTTCAGTGAGTCCGGACAATGGTGCGGTTAAGGAAGCCATCTCAGAGTTTGTCAAAGGGTACAATGAGATCGTGACATTTATCAATGAACGGACCCTTTACAATACAGAAACGAAGGAACGAGGAATTTTCGTTGGTGAAAGTCTGGCTCGCAACGTGCTGGATCGAATCAGGGAGTCCGTATTTTCCCAAATCAGTAATTTGACAACCTATACGGGTGTTTCCCAAATTGGATTTGAAACGGAACCAACCGATGGGACAATTAAATTGAATGAGGAGACATTGGATTCGGCTTTGAGTACGAATTTTGCCGCGGTGCGCGACCTGTTTGTGAAAAATACCACCACCGGCACTAATGGAATTGCGGATTTGACTGTGGATGCCATTGATGGCTTAGATAATATCGATACCGGTTCTCTCACGCGCCGCCAAAATGCCTTAACGCAACAGGTAAAAAATCTTACCCAACAAATCTCTACAAAAGAAGACGCCTCAGCCCGTTATGAAGAGCAGCAACGATTGAAATTTGCGAGGTTAGATGGGTTGTTGGCCACGTTGCAAAGTCAATTGAAACAATTACAGAACGCATTCCCGTCGATTAACGGGTAAAGAGAGGATGGTCTATGATGGTTGGTGCTCAGGCTTATGCAAACACGCAAATCCAAACTGCATCCAACGTTCAAGTAATTGTATTGTTGTATGATGGGGCCATTTCTTCGATGAAACTCGCACAGGAGGGAATGGCCACCCTCAATTATCAGGATAAGTCACGATTTCTCGATCGGGCCCTTCGTGTGATCGGGGAATTATCAGCCTCCCTGAATTTGGAGGAGGGCGGAGTCATCGCAAAGGATTTACGGCGCCTGTATGAATACATGCAATTTGAATTGACTCAAGCCAACATAAAAAATGAACCCCGTCGCTTAGAAGGCCCTATCCGGTGCCTTTCGCTTATTCGGGAAGCCTGGGTGGATTTGGCTGTTCAAGGAACCAAGCCGCAGGCGGTCGGGATTTAGGGCTTCGTGTCCTATGGGTAAAGTTAACTGTCTTGTTGAACAACTCACCCAACATGCTATAGAGGCGGCCCGACATGGCCAATGGGATCAGGTCATTGCTCTCTACCATGAGCGCCTGTCCCAAGGTCCACAGGAATCCCTTTCCTTAGATACCATCCAAGTCCTCATGGAATCTGATCAATGGCTCATTGCCAGGGTTAAAGAAGTGCAAGCGGCAATCAGCCAACATCTGAATGATATTCAGGAGCAACGCCGGAAGTTAGGTGTTCTTAAACGACAGTGGGGAGAAGACCAGACGACCCCGGTTCGACATCTTCTGACCATTTGACTATGGAGGGGAATGTTGAGAGGGTTTTCATGGGCTGCCCCATGAAGTTTTCGCCTAAGATCAAACTCCAAAAATTTTGCCTGACATGACGGAATTTCCCCGTCACAATTTTGACGAAAAGAGTCAAGGTACTCCTAATCGGTCGTTGAAATATCTTCTATGTTTTCTTCCGCCCTACATTTCTGTGGGAAAACAGCCGAAAGAAAAGACAGGCTGTCCAGGTATGACAATTGCGAGATTGCACCGACCAAGGATGAGATCTTCATTTTTAGAGGATGCCACGGCTGGTTGTTCAGGCCTCTATTGAAAGGGACGAAAGGATGACTCAACAAGCGGCATCATCTGCAGACTCTTTGTCAGTAATGACGGATATTTCGACACAAAACAGAAAATTGTTACACTCGCTCTCCAATAAATTACTGCCTATTGTGGTGTTCTCCCAGTTAGCGCTCCGTCGGTGTGAAGATGATCAGCTGAAACGACAATTGGAGAAAATTCATGGGGCTGCCGAACAAGCCAGGGATCTTCTTGTGGAAATTCGCAGCCTTCACGCCGCGGGGAATCCCTAGTATGAAAGCAGTGTTTTAGGACTCCCAGGTGTTGCTATTCCATGGATTATGTGTGATGGCTGGGCGATTCTTATAAAGGTGGCTTATGGATATCGTGGCTTCTGAGGATCGACGTCAAGATTGTCGCGCAGATGTGCCTGTATGTCTGTGGGTTGAGATTCCTCTTGCCTTTTCCTATGAAATGATTGATCTTGATGGGGCAGAATTCAGCCAGTGGCAATGGGATGAGCTGGCGGTCTCCCCGGATTTAGTCAAGGCCATGGTGGATGAAAAGGATCTTACTATCCGTGATCCCTTGCTTTTGCAGATGGTCACGCGTATTGACTGGATGTTGACATCCATTCTCCGGACATTGGGAAAAGATAAAAACCTTAAGGGGGCCATTCCAGAATTTACAAAAGTGAGCCTATGCGGTTCGGGAATAAAATTTTATTCTGAAGACTCCTATCCCCTTGATTCTTTGCTTGTTCTGCGCCTCATTTTGCGTCCATTTATTCCAATTCAGGCCGTTGGGAAAATTGTTAGGGTTAATGCTAAATCTAAAGGCAAGGAACAAGGATTTGAGATCGCAGTGGAGTTCACTAAAATTTCTTCCGACGATCGCGAAGCGATTATTCGACACACGCTTCGGTCTCAAGCCACCATGCAACGGCTTCGCCTCAAACAACCTGTTGATTCTTTCCTTGACTAGGGCGCCAGTAATTTTCTGGTGTCTGGTGTCCGGTCTCGCGCTAATGGCAGGATGTCAGAGATCAACGGAGATTCCCGTTTCTTCGACTTCATCATCGCCAATTCCTTCTCTAACCCACCGTACCCTCAGTCGACCGCATAGCCTTGCTATCCTTCCTTTGGAAAATATGAGCCGGTATTCCCATCTAAATTGGCTGGGGCGTGGACTTCAAGAAATGCTGGTCAGTGATTTGGCGCAATGGCCACAACTTGAGGTGATATCACGAGATGCACTGGGTGCGGTCTTACGGGAGCAATGGCTTCAACAAAGAGGATTTTCATCAGTTGAGAATCCCGTCGGTCTTGGAAAGTTAAAAGGAGTACGGTATCTCATTCAAGGTAGAATGTATGTCCAGCAGGACATTCTTTCCGTGAATTTGCAGATTGTCGACGTAGAAACTGGGGTGGTCGTAGGATCAGTCAGCGCCCAGGGGGTAGAGTCGGATATCCCTGGTTTGGAACAAGACCTTGTGACGCACCTCATTGGTGTGTTTGACCCTTCTCTCAACGAAATTAACCGGTCGATGGTCGATCAAAGTTCCAAAGACACGCAGCCGCATTTTAGGAGGAATCCTGGAGTTGATAAGAAAGGGGAACAGGTGATTGACTCCGAAATAAATCCTTCGCCTATGGTGTCTCAAATTGATGCATTTCTATCATTGGAAAAGCTTACGTATCAGCGAAGGGAAGCGTATCGGTTAGCAGAAACCATTTGGGATGAGGGATGTGTCGTTGAAATGGGGCAACCACTGTATCAGGTTTGGCACTTTTCGATGGATCCCACGAGGTCTCTGCCGGTCATGGCTATTCCTCTTTCATTGTTTTTCTCCCCACACCGGATTTCCAATATATTCGAGGAATCCCAGAAGTCAGGAACCGATTCGGGGGGAAATGTAGATCCTGAGGGATTTACTACAACCCTAGATGAGAGGTCGGGAGCCCAGTCATTATTTATTGAACATTTTCAAAAGCCCCGGCGCGTATTTATCCGTGCTCTTAATGAAAAACATGATGTGTTGGCGATTTTTTCTGATTGGGGGTGGCGGACCGAACGAACATTTTCAATGCGAGGTACTCAAGGGGTATCCGTGCCTATGTGGCCGAACCCGGTTGTCACAGGGCTCGTCAAATTCCCGGTTGCTTGGGTCGAGCGGGAAGGGCAGCATGTGACATTTGATAGCGTGATTGTTCCTGTGCCGGACGAGCATGCTCTTGTTGTGCTGGAGCCCATCGGAGAGTTCAAAGAAGAGGAAAACCAGATTTCACGCCGGGTTGATACGGAAGACATTTTTCTTCAGGGGTTAGAAGCTCTGATCGAATCCAATTGGGCTCCTGCGATAACCGAAGGACTGCCCATGAAAGGGTATCTCCCAGGTAATAAGCGGACGGCAGTGGGTGTTGTCCATGTGCAAGAAAGAAAAATTCGTGACATCCAATTTCAGCATTGGCCGGAGGACCCCTTTTTTCTGCAAAGCTTACAAGATCTTCAAAAAAAGTTATTGGGGGCCTGTCCGGAGTGTCAGGATTCCGGTCAGGCTATCGCCCATCTCTCCGATCCGGTTAAAACATTTCGCTTGCAACTCACTCTGGTGAAAGACATTTCCGCTCTCCATCTTGGCAGTCCCTCCCATTAACCTGACACGCAATCTTCTCATTCCGATGAATCTATGTGTGGGTGCGGGGCGACTATCCCTGCTCTTGGTATTTAAGCCGGTTGAATTAAACTTGGCCAGTGCCGGCGTAGGGTTTCCTCGGCAGCCTTAGCAAGGATCTCATCGATGGAATGATCCCGGCTGAATACTCGCAGGGTGATCATTCGGGCTGGAAGATACTGGAGGTATTTTTGAAGGATGTCTTTTTCGACCGTGCCTTTGGCCGGGTTCCAGACGAATATTTGAAAGTTTCCCATATTGAGCAAATTAATGGGGCGGGGGTCCTTATGAGCAAAGTCTATTCGAATATCCTGGTGACGATATTGAGTAGGTAACAGTCGACGCATCCGGCTCAGAAAGACCTGAGGTTGAAAGGATGATGATGCCGGCTGAATGATGGGGAGCAGCGTGCTGAATGCCGTTTTCCACTTCACGTGCCTTCCGATAATTTGACTCCACTCCATTCCCAATTGTCGTTTATGCATGGAACGGGCGTGCGTCCATGTACGAACCGTTTCGATGACGTACCAATCGGTTAACTGCAGGTAATGCGGTAAGGACTGGAGAGGATTTTTTTTGCACAGGATCTCCATGGTGGGTTGGAAAATTTCCTGAAGATGGATGTCGATCGCCCGTGTGGTGCGATGGTAGTAGACGTTGGCGTAGAGATAGAGTCGCGCGTGTAAAAACATTTGCAATGCCGGAAGACCTGATTGGTGGATTGTGAGTCCCTGTGATGTAAAGAAGGTGTAATGAAGGAGTCGTTCAATATCTACGGGGCCAATGGCTACTCCGCACATGTAGGAATCCCTGAGGACGTAGTCGCAATTGTCCGGGGTATAAATTCCCCCGAGAAGGGGTTGTAAGGCGATAACCCACGGCGGCAGATACTTTGTCGATTTATGAGGATCTTTGAGAATAAGGAAGGCGATATGTTCCGGGTCTAATTGCTCTCCTGGAGCAAATGGCCCGGATGGACTCCGACGGATCTTTTTGATAATTGGCCCCAAATGGTCGCGGATAATGTGTTGGCCGATCACTTCATGCGTCAGATGAAATTGATGCAGGAAATGATGATCGAAAAAATGGCAAAACGGGCCATGTCCGATATCATGGAGCAGGGCTGTTATACGAATCAATTCTTCCAGAAAATGACAGGATGGTACCTCGGAGACGGTTTGGCAAAGGGACGGATAGAGGCGAGCCATAAACCGACCTGCCAGGTGCATGGTTCCGAGGGAGTGCTGGAAGCGGGTATGCTCGGCGCCCGGATAGACCCAATGCGCACTTTGAAGTTGGAGGATATACCGAAGACGTTGAACCCAGGGAGAATCAATCAAATCCTTTTCGGTCTGTTCCGTAGAATCCGGTTCCTGATAGGGAACGGTGATGGAAATATAGCCGTGAATAGGGTCAGCAAGAAGCGAGACGCCATCAAACGGTGATGAGAGTGGTTCTAGCACGGACATGGGCTAAGTGTCTCTCCCCGACCCCAAGGTTTCGCCCGTCGGGGTGTGCTGAATTGTCAGAAAATGCATGGCATAAAAAGTATTCACGGTTAGGATTTGCTGGTGCGCCATCTTTGTTTTTTTGCTAGGAATTCTTGGCCCTGCGGTATCGTGTGATGGCCCATCGCATGACGGGGTAGGCGATCAAGGATCCGGCAAACGCCAGGGTACAGGCCCCAACGAGAAAAGGAATGAGGTAGGAGGAAAGCATGTCAAATATATTGTCCACCCTCATCTGACCCCACTCAATTGTGACTGATGAGGATGCGCCCATCAATAGCATTCCGGTATAGAGACTGGCGGCCAAAATTGGAATAAGTGTCCAGGGATTGTTGATCAGGGACCCCAGAAAGAGTGCTAAAAAATTCAGCCGGAAGGCCCAGGCACAAAATACTACGCTGGCGGTGTGGAACAAATAATGCGGTGCAAAGGCGATAAACACACCTAGAGCAAATGCCAAAGCTGTGCGGTGAGGAGTTTCCCGAAGATGTAAGACATGTGTCAATTGTTGGCGGACAGCCTCAAGAGTTACCATGGACAGCTTCCTGGCATTCTCTTACTCCTGAAAATGGACATAACTGTGCGATACCAATTTTTGAGTTCTGCCGTCTTGATGCGCTATTTGCACTCCTAAACGACGAGGGGTAATGACACCAATGGCAGTGACAGGAATCCGGAGTTGTTTGACGGCCAATTCCATGCGGTGTTGTTTCTGGGGAGACACGGTAAATAGTAATTCATATTCTTCTCCTCCGTGGAGAGCCCAGGATAGAGGATCTACCCTCATCTTTGAAGCATAGGCGATGAGATGAGGTGACATGGGAAGGCTGGCTTCCTGAATGAGGGCACCCACTCGGCTTTGTTGGCATAAATGTTCGATATCTCCTGAGAGGCCATCAGATAGGTCTAAGGCCGCCGAAGCCAAACGGCGCGAAGACAGCAACCGTCCTAAGGCAATACGAGGGGTGGGCTGGAGATGGCGCTTAACTAAAAACTTCATGGGTTGGCGCAATTTTGAAATCTTTCCGCGCGAAGGGTGATGGGTCAGATAGTCCAATCCTGCAGCTGAGTTACCTAAGGACCCACTGACATAGATGATATCTCCCTTCTGAGCCCCACTCCGTGTTAACGCCTGGCCGGGTTTAACCTGTCCGAGTATGGTGATTGCCAGAAACAATGAGGAACGTGATGCTGAAGTATCCCCACCCACAAGTTGAACCCCATGGGCTTTGCAAGGAACGGAAAGCCCACGATATAGGTCCTTCCAGTCTCCATATCTCACATGAGAGGGAAGGGCTACAGCCACCAGGATATACGAGGGAATGGCTCCCATCGCGGCCATGTCGCTGAGATTGGCTACGGCGGCCTTGTAGCCAAGGTCAAAAAATGAAGAGGTATTTTTAGAGAAATGAATGTTTTCAATGAGGAGGTCGGTGGATATGACGAGGTGGGCTGATGAGGGGTGGGCCAGAACCGCCGCATCGTCTCCCATGCCAATGAGGGTACGTGGGCCGGGCAGGGAAAATCCACCATTCAGAGCGCGAATAAGTTGGAATTCCCCTATTGTTGAAACGAGCGCCTGGCGGCGGGAAGGGGACATGATAAAGAGTCAGCGTGTCTTGGTAATGGATTGTCGTAAAGGGCGACGGGTGACCGGGGATGCAACTTTTTTTCGACGGCCGGAAGAACTATGTCCATGAGTCATTGACGAGTTCAAGTCGTGACGATTTTTCCTGCGCAGGGCGACTTTGAGAACTTCGGACATATTCTCCACATAAATAAATTCAAGGCCCCGTAGGAGATGTTTGGGAATATCATCGAGGTCTTTCTGATTTCTTTTAGGGATCACAATGGTTTTGATATGAGCCCGTTTAGCGGCTAACACTTTTTCCTTTAAACCGCCAATGGCTAGTATTCTGCCGCGAAGCGTGACTTCTCCTGTCATTGCCAAGTCTCGTCTGACAGGTTGATTGCTGAGACAGGATGCAAGGGCCGTCGCCATTGTAATACCTGCGGACGGTCCGTCCTTGGGGATGGCCCCGGCCGGAACGTGAACGTGAATGTCCTGTTTAGTGAAAAGATCAGGATTAATTCCCAAAGACTTGGCCTGGGAGCGAATATAGGTAAGTGCGGCATGAGCAGATTCTTTCATGACGTCGCCGAGATGACCTGTTAAGGTCAAGAGGCCTTTTCCCTTGATGGCCGAAGCTTCGATGTATAAGACATCCCCCCCCGTTTCCGTCCATGCGAGTCCTGTTGAGACGCCGACTTCATCTTTTTCCTGTTCCTGATCCGGCACATACTTGGGAACGCCGAGGTAGTGATGGAGGTTTCGGGGCGTGACCTGATAACGTTTGATCTTTCCTTCGGCAATGCGTTTCGCCACTTTCCGCATGATATTGGCGAGTTCGCGTTCCAGATTGCGAACTCCGGCCTCCTTGGTATATTGAGAAATGATGCGCGCCAGACATGGATCGGTGAGGAGTAAGTGTTCCTCCGTGATTCCGTGTTCTTCTAACTGACGCGGGATCAGGTAGCGTTGAGCAATGCCAAGCTTTTCCTCTTCCGAATACCCTGGGATTTCAATGATCTCCATTCGATCCCGGAGTGCGGAAAGGATGGGATCCGTCAAATTTGCGGTCGTAATAAACATGACTTCACTGAGGTCGACGGGGACTCCGAGATAGTGATCGACGAACGCATGATTCTGTTCCGGATCAAGCACCTCCAGCAAGGCGGCCGAGGGATCTCCACGGAAATCGGTTCCAATCTTATCGACTTCATCTAACATGAACACGGGGTTATTGGTCCCTGCCTGTTTAATCCCCTGGACAATCCTTCCCGGCAATGCTCCAACATAGGTCCGGCGATGTCCTCGAATTTCGGCTTCGTCTCGTGTTCCACCTAAACTCATGCGAACGAATTCCCGTCCCATGGCACGGGCGATCGATTTACCCAAAGAAGTTTTGCCGACTCCGGGAGGACCCACAAAACACAAGATGGGACCTTTCATTTTAGCTTTAAGTTTGCGCACGGCGAGATATTCCAGAATTCGTTCCTTGACCCGTTCCAGATCGTAGTGATCCTCCTGCAGAACATGTTTTGCCTGGGGAATGTCGAGGGTATCCTCAGAATGACGGTTCCAAGGTAGTTCCACCATCCATTCCAAGTAGGTACGGATCGTCCCGGCCTCGGCCGTATCCTGGTGGGTTTTTTCCAAACGTTTCAGTTGTTTCTCCGCTTCTTTCAGGACCTTGTCCGGCATGCTGGCTTCTTGAATTTTTCGACGAAATTCGGCCACTTCTTCAGATCGGTCATCGAGTTCTCCCAACTCTTTCTGGATCGCTTTGAGTTGTTCGCGAAGGAAGTATTCTCGTTGCGTCTTATCCATTTCCCCCTTGGCTTCAGCTTGGATTTTCTGTTGCATGGACAACACGTCCTGCTCATTGCCCAGGATTTCATTCACTCGCCTGAGGCGAAGAAGAGGATCGTCAATTTCGAGAACTCCCTGAGTGGTCTCAATATTGAGCCCAAGATTGGAAGCGATAATGTCTGCCAGCCGTCCAGGGTCGTCAAGATTTTCAATGACGGTCAGCACATCCGGCATCAGCACTTTTCCTAAGCCGACAATTTTTTCCAAGGACTCTCGGGTAGAGCGAACGATGGCTTCTTTCTCCAAGGAAGGAAGCGCTTTAGGTGATTCGGTCAAAGTTTTGATGCGGACGGAGAAAAATGGATTGGTTTGGGTAAATTCTTGAACCCGGGCCTTTGTGAGGCCCTGGACGAGTATTTTGATACGGGCATCCGGAAGTTTCAGCATGCGCATGATGACGCCGACTGTGCCTATTTGATAGAGGTCTTGGGTCTCCGGCACTTCCACATCTTGATTTTTTTGAGTGGTTAAAAAGATTAAGCGGTTGGAGGAGAGGGCCGTTTCAATGGCCTTAATGGACATGTCACGCCCAACAAAGAGGGGAAGCACCATATAGGGAAAGACGACAATGTCCCGCACTGGCAGGAGGGGTAATTCCTCTGGGATCTGTTCAATAGACGGTGTGGGAATCTCCGGGTAGTCTTCAGTCATCAGTTTCATTTCTAACGATCAACCAATGGATTCATCAAAGATTTGGCCAAAATGGTGAACAGTGTTTCTCTAAATCTCTTCATCGGTAAGGGGACGTTACCAGACAGAGCAGGGATATCTTCGGACCCATGGTGAACAGTACGATGGTCCCGGCTGGTACCACTGATGCCGAAGATTGTCTGGGGTTAGGAATGGGTCTCTGAATGAAAGTCCATTAATCGTTGTTTAAGCAAACCGACATGATTTTTATTGATTTTGATACTAGGAGAAGGTGAAAAATGTTGTCAAGGTTTATGCTTGCTCCCTTCTTCGGATGTCTCTGAAAATAGCGCATGCGTAAGATGTTGCCTTTACAAGGAATCCTATCATGAATATAATCGGGCACCTTGATCCCAACATGATGATTGTCTCCTCATTTCTCAGGCTTCCCCCCATTATCACCAGCATCTCTAAGGTTTAACCGTTGGGGACCAAATTGAAGGGGCAATTCTGCTGTCCCGCTGACTGTACAAACTTTCTGTGATACACCCTTCTTGTTTCTTCCATCGTTTTAGAGATGCCCCATGGATCTAGTGTTGCCTGGGTCGCTGGGTCTTGGGCAAAAGATGAAGCGTTTCGGAATTTCTCCCTTTCCATCAGGCAGCCTGTTTCTCCTTGTCGGCCTTCTTGTATTAGGAACCCTTTCGTTTGACAGGCCGGTGTGGGCCCAATCTTCCCAATCCCACATTGAGGCCATTGAAATTGAAGGAAACCAGCATATCGAAGACCTGGCCATTTTAGGGAAATTATCCATTAAACCAGGAGATTCATTTACCCAAGAGTCCATTCGGGAACAAATTCAGCTCATATATGGGATGGGGTTTTTTGAAGAAGTTGAAGTCTCAACCGAAGTCAGGGCCAATGGAGTCCTCGTGGTTTTTCGTGTGAAGGAAAAGCCGTTTACGATCGAAGTAGTGTTTGATGGAAATGACGAGTTGTCAGACGACAAGCTAAACGAAAAAAATACCATTAAAAACCAGGTCTTTTTGGATAAAGAACAGGTAAAGGTTTCAGTAGAAAATTTTCGATCGTTATATCACGACAAGGGCTTTTATCATGCGCAAATTATTCCTATCACGGATATGGTCGAGAACAATCAAGTACGATTGACTTTTTATATCGAAGAGGGGAGCCAGGCCCATATTCGCACGATCGTGTTTGAGGGCCGTAATGTCGTTCAGAAGAAGGAATTGATCTCCTTTATGGCCAATCGGGAGTATTCCTGGCCCTGGTCAATTTTTTCGGATGCCGGCATTCTCCATCGGGATGAGCTTCCGAATGATGTCGAACGGATTAAGGAGGTGTATCTCAATAAAGGCTATCTAGATGTCCAGGTCGGGATGCCTCGAATGGATTTGGATGAGAAGAAGGAATGGTTTACCCTGGTATTCCCGATTGTCGAGGGAGAGCCGTATGTGGTGAGCCAAATCGAGTATACCGGAAACACACTCTTTTCTGATGCTGAATTGCGGGAAGGACTGATCATTGAACCTGGAGAAGTGTTTCAGCGTGCAAAAATCCGGGATGAGATTACCCGGTTGACGGATTTATATGGCAGTCGTGGTTATGCGTTTGCCGAGGCCAATCCTTCGGTAGAGCCTGATCCGCCCTCGCGGAGCACTCGTATTGGCTTTTCCATTGAGGAAGGAGAAATGGTCAGGATTCGAGATATCCGGATTACCGGGAATAATAAGACGCGAGACAATGTGATTCGGCGTGAATTAAGGGTGGATGAACGGGATATGATCGATTCCCCGGCCATAAAACGAAGTTTCGAACGTCTTAATAACTTGAATTTTTTTGAAACCGTGGAGATTCTTCCCAAACAAATTGCTCCGGGTGAGGTCGATTTAGATGTCAAAGTCAAGGAAAAACCGACTGGCTCCTTCAGCATTGGCGGGGGGTTCAGTACGTTGGACCAATTTACGTTAATTGCAGACATTACCGAAGGAAATTTATTCGGTCGAGGATATTTGGCCAGGATTCGCGGTCAGGTAGGAGGACGGCGTACTCTGGGAACTATTACCTTTCGAAATCCGGCTATTTTTGATACCTTAACCTCCGGCCAGGCAGATTTGTTCAGCTCGCGAACCAATTATCTGACCTATCTTGAAAAAAAGCAGGGTGCGAACTTGACGTTTGGTCGGGGTTTTTCTGAATTCCTGACCGGAACCTTTACCCTTGTAGCTGAAAAAATCAGAATTACTGATGTGGATTCCAATGCCAACACTCTCATTCAAAATCAGGAAGGCACCCAATCTACGACCGGGTTCCGTGCCTCCTTATTCAGGGATTCGCGTGATTATTATTTAGACCCCCGGCGTGGAACCCGAGTCGGTGTCATCACGAGTTTTGGAACGGATGCCCTTGGGGGGACAAATAATTTTTATAGTGTGTCGTTGGATGCCCTGAAATTTACCCCCTTGCCGTTTTGGGATTTTCGGCATTCCATTCGTGGACGGTTCGGATACGGAGACGGATTTAATGGGTCGGAATTTCCCATTCCGGAGTTCTTTTACGTGGGAGGCATTAACACTGTGCGGGGATTTAAATATGGTCGTGCCGGTCCCGTGACCTCTAGTAACGATCCTGAAGGGGGCAACAAACAAATCATTATTAATAATGATTTAATTTTTCCACTGTTACCAGATGCCAAGTTGAACGGCGTCCTTTTTTTCGACTATGGAAAGGGGTTTTCCCAGGATAAAAATTTAAGTCTTGATCTTCGAATGGCTGCAGGCATGGAAGTGAGGTGGATTTCCCCCTTTGGGCCTCTTCGGGCGGCGTATGGCCGTCCTATAGACGGACCAAAGGATGATAGAAAGTGGGTATTTGAGTTTTCCGTGGGGTCGGTTTTTTAGATGGGAATTGCAAGAAGACCCCCGTGATGGCGATGGGGAGGCGAGAACATATAATGAGGAAGACAGGAGTTGGGGGTATTGGCGCGTGGATGACTTTGGGAAGTCTGGTCCTGAGTTTTGCCTGGGGCTGCACGGCTATAGGGCCAAACCATCCATCGGATCTTCCGGTCGGTGTCGTTGATCCTCAGCGGATATTGGCTGAAACGGTCAAGGGAAAACGGCTGTCGGATGTGCTGAATGCTTTCATGAAGGATCGGCAGACACTTGTGGAACTGGAGCAAAAGGAATTACGTAAGTTGGAAAGTGAATTGATGGCCCAAAGTACGGTGTTGAGTCAGGAGGCCAGAGACCGGAAGGAAGAACAGTTCAGGGAAAAAATGGCCGGGTATCAACAAAAAGTAGCCGATTTAAACAGAGAAGTTCAAGAAAAACAACGAGAATTGCAAAACGAGTTTCGTCTCCACGTGCAAAAGGTGGTAGCGGAAGTTGCCGGTCAACGTGGCCTGGGCCTGGTCTTAGAATTCGGAGTGAATTCAGGCACGTTGTTTTATCAAGCCGGGCTGGATATTTCTACTGAGGTTATTCAGGCCCTGGATCGGGAGAGCGGGGAAATTCATACCCCCTAGTCCAAAGGGTGGCAGAGAAACATTGAGAGAAAGGGGTCAGTATGGCTGAAAGCGAGTTAGATATTCTCCAGATTCAGGCATTACTTCCGCACAGGTATCCCTTCTTATTAGTGGATCGGATTCTTGAATGCCATGATGCGACGCGGATTGTGGGCATTAAAAATGTCACGACCAATGAACCGTTTTTTCAAGGGCATTTTCCAGGGTACCCTATTATGCCTGGTGTGTTACTTCTAGAGGTCATGGCACAAGTGGGGGGAGTATTGGCCAGAAAAACGGCGTTAGGAACGGGGCGCCCGACCGTTTTTCTCACCGGAATTGAAAAAGCCAAGTTTCGTCGACCGGTCGTTCCCGGCGATCAATTGCGGGTTGAGGTCGAGGTGATCCGGAGAAAAGATCCATTTTGGAAGATGGCCGGGAAGATCCTGGTCGAATCCTCTTTAGTCTGCGAAGCCGAAATGACCGCCATGGTCAAAGTCGAAGGAAGTGAAGCCTAGCTGCAGGTAACAGGGGTGTTGCGCGAAGTCTGGTTTTGAATTCATATTCAACGCAAAAAAAGTGAGAATTTGATGAATATTCATCCCACAGCAATTGTCCATCCCAAAGCTACGATAGGTGAAGATGTCATAATCGGGCCCTATTGCGTCGTGGGTGAGCATGTCACGATTGGAGATCAAACCGAATTAGTCGCTCATGTATGTATTGAGGGGCATACGGACATCGGCCGGCGTTGCCGGTTTTTTCCGTTTGTGTCAATTGGTACCCCTCCGCAACATTTGCAATATAAAGATGAGCCCACCAGAGTCTGTATCGGGGATCATAATATTATTCGTGAGAATGTAACGATTAATCGAGGGACAGCTTTTGGTAGCGGAGTGACCAGAATCGGGCACCATAATTTTTTTATGGCCTATACACATGTGGCTCATGATTGTGAACTGGGTAATTATATTGTGATGGCTAATGCGGCAAACTTAGCCGGCCATGTCTCAGTGGGAAATTCTGTCGTGATCGGAGGCTTGGTCGGGGTCCACCAATATGTACGGATTGGTGAATATGCGATGGTGGGAGGGTGTTCCGCCCTAGGTCGGGATGTCCCGCCGTTTGTTCGTGCGGCAGGAGGCTATCGTGCACAAATGTTTGGGCTGAATACGATCGCCTTGCGACGCCATGGGTTTTCCGGAGCACGCATGAATACCTTGAAGGCTGCATTTGAACTCTTATTCCGACAGGGACATCGTCTGCAAGAAGCCATTAAGCTGGCTCGTAACGAGTACGGTGAAAGCACAGACGTTATGACGTTACTCACCTTTTTGGAAAGTACCAGTCGTGGGATCTGCCAAGTGTCTTCTCGGGAGTTGGATGATGAAGAGGAGTAAGGCTGCGGTTGATGCGGCGCGCAGGGTATGATTTCTCCTGAACAAGATGAGCGGATCGGGCTGATTGCGGGTAACGGTCGTTTTCCGATTATTTTTGCGGATAATGTCCGCCGGTTAGGGTTTTCGGTTTCCGCCATCGCGCACGTGGGTGAAACTCTTCCGGAACTTGAATCCCATGTTGATCGCATTCATTGGCTCAAGGTCGGGCAGTTTAGTAAGGCCTTGGCGGCATTAAAGGGTGATGGTATCCGCCAGGCTGTCATGTTGGGTGGCATCCACAAAACGCATGTCTTTACGGCACTTCGGCCGGACCTCAGAGCCTTGGCGATTTTTAGCCGTTTGAAACACTGGAAGGACGATGCGATCCTCAGAGCAGTGGCTGGAGAATTGGAGCGGGAAGGGATTCAGATTCGAGAGTCCACGTTTGGCCTTGAAGGTATTCTGGCGAAAGAGGGCAATCTCGCCTACAGGAAACCAACGAGCAAAGAGTGGGACGATATTCAATTTGGTTGGGATACCCTGGAAACCCTGGGAAAGTTAGATATCGGGCAATGTGTCGTGGTGAAAAATCGGGTGATTGTCGCCGTTGAAGCCGTTGAGGGAACGGATGGGACCATTACTCGTGGGGGGACGCTTGGTGGCAAGGGAACGGTGGTGGTCAAACGCACGAAACCGCACCAGGATCTTCGGTTTGATTTGCCGGCTGTTGGTCCCCAAACCATTCAATCCATGGTCGCGGTTAAGGCTTCAGTTCTCGCGATTGAAGCCGGGCGCACCGTTGTTCTTGATCGTGAAGAAATGTGTGCGAACGCCAGATCAGCAGGAATCGCGATCGTTGGAATCGCTCCAACAGGCCTTCTCCAGCATGCCGCGTCTTCTGATGCTCCACCACAATAAGGGGACGGGTTCCCCATCGTGGTGCTTTGTGTGGTGTCACTGGAACCGCTGTCTCCGTTCTCCCATTCAACGACGACCGATCCCTACATGACGCAATCCTTACGAGTTGGGGTGATTGGTGTTGGTCATTTGGGCCGACATCATGCTCGCATTTATAAAACCCTGCCTTCCGTGATCCTAGTGGGGGTCTCTGATACCGATCCCTCACGGGGGCATCTGGTGGCGGATGA
This sequence comes from Nitrospiraceae bacterium, assembly GCA_020632595.1. Lineage (NCBI taxonomy): Bacteria > Pseudomonadati > Nitrospirota > Nitrospiria > Nitrospirales > Nitrospiraceae > Nitrospiraceae bacterium. Next base: position 142,554 of record JACKFF010000006.1, read on the forward strand.
ATGTGGAGTATCATATTTCCAGGATTTGGATGAACTGCTGTCATTGGTCGATGCGGTGAGTGTGGCGGTCCCGACCTCGGCGCATGGGGTTGTGGTCACGACCTGTTTGCAGCGCGGGTGCCATGTTCTCGTTGAAAAGCCAATTGCCAGCCATGTATGGGAAGGTGAGCAGTTAGTCGAACTGGCGAAAGTCGGGGGAACCATACTGCAGGTTGGCCATATTGAACGGTTCAATCCGATCGTAGAGGTGATGCGCCCTCTCGTGAATCAGCCTGGCTTTATTGAATGTCACCGTCTAAGTCCTTTTCAGCCTCGAGGGACTGATGTCGATGTGGTCCGGGATCTTATGATTCATGATTTGGATCTGTTGTTATCCCTAGGTCTGGGCCCTATCCTGCAGGTGGAAGCGAGAGGGATGCCGGTTTTTACCGATCTGCCCGATATTGCCAATGTGCGAATTCTCTTTGAAAGCGGGTGTTTGGCGAATTTGACTGCAAGCCGCATCTCGACGGGACGCCTGCGAAAGATCAGAGTCTATCAACGGGATCGCTATCTCTCGGTTGATTTTGGTGGAAAAGAGGCTGTGATGAACACCAGGAGAAGCTTGGAAGGTGGAACCTTTGAAGTGGAATCACAACATATCAAGGGTGATGAAGGGGATGCCCTGACTCGTGAATTGGGCTGCTTCATTCAATCCATTCTGGGGAATCCGTCCGCCCGAGGTGTCTCAGGAGACGAAGGGGTGGAAGCCCTGCGAGTCGCAAGCCAAGTGGTCTCGCTCATTCAACAACATGCCGGGCACTCGCCACGGTAATCCGCATCAGGGCGGGCTATTTGCCATGAGCGGTCTGTTAGAGTCCCGATGCCAAAAATTTTCTTAGTGACCGGTGAAACATCTGGCGATATTCATGGAGCGCATTTAGCCCTGGCGCTTCGGGAACTGAATCCCGCTGTGGAATTAATCGGTGTGGGTGGCAGTCGGATGTTGGCAGCCGGGGTCACACTTCTTCCGCATGTCAAACGGGTCGATGCTATGGGCGTTCCCGGGATCCGGCAGCTCATACAGGGATGGAAGACCCTACGAACGCTAACCGCTTACCTCCAACATGAACGCTTTGATGCCATCATTCTCATCGACAGTCCGGGATTGAATCTTCGACTGGCCAAGGCTCTCGCAGACCGGTCACGCAAAATGATCTATTACATTGCCCCTCAGGTGTGGGCGTGGGGAAGCCGTCGTTTAACACTCATTCGAAGAGTGATCAGTCATGTATTAGCGATTCTTCCATTCGAAGAGGCCTATTTCCAAAAAGCCGGCATTTCCTGCACCTATGTTGGCCATCCATTATTGGATGAACTAAAGCCTGCCTACGATATTGTGCGTGAGCGTCAGGAATTAGGATTAAAGAGAGAGGACCTGGTGATCGGTCTGCTGCCCGGGAGTCGTGTCCGGGAAGTCCGGGAGGTGTTGCCGGCCTTCTTGAGTTCCGTTGAACAGATACGGACCCAACACCCTCAAATTCAGGTCATTCTTGCCCAGGCGCCTTCCCTCTCCGATTCGATGGTGAACGAGCTTCTTGGGCAGGTTAAGCAACAGGTCAAGGTGGTCAAAGGTCTGTCCAATGAGGTGATGGCGGCCTCAAATCTTTTACTGGTGACCTCTGGAACAGCGACGTTGCAAGCGGCACTGATTGGAACGCCGATGGTCGTGGTCTATCGAACATCCCCCTTGACCTATCATATTGCCAAACGTCTGGTTAAAATTCCCTATATTAGTCTAGTGAATATTTTAGCCGGTCAAGAAATTGTCCCGGAGCTGATTCAGGACCGTATGACCCCGGACCGTATTGCCCACGAGGCCTTGGATATCTTGCAAGACGTTCGCCGCCAACACGATATGATCCAGGCTTTCCAGTCCATCCGGACTGCTCTGGGGGGGGCGGGAGCGTCGAAACGGGCTGCAGAATTTATTCTCGCCGAGGCGACCGTATGAAGACCTTCTGGCGAATCGTGTCATATCTGAAGGGGTACCGCCTGCGGTTGCTTGGCGCGTTTGTCTGTTCTGCCGGAGTGGCAGGATTATCAGCGGTCTATGCGTGGCTTGTCCAACCGGTTCTGGATGGAATTTTTATTGAACGCAATCAAGAGATGTTGCTCATTCTTCCATTGGCTGTTCTGGGTGTTGCGATTCTAAAAGCCTCCTTTGCCTATGGACAGGGGTATCTCATGAGTTATGTGGGCCATTGGCTGGTGTCCGATATTCGCCAACAATTGTTTATTCATATCGTGCGCCTGCCTATTCGTTTTCACGATGCGAATACGTCAGGACGGTTGATGGCCAGGGTAATTAGCGATGTCAACGAAATGGCGAATGCCATTCCCAGTGTGTTGAAGGATATCTTTCAACAGGGGCTGACGTTTGTGGCAATGCTGTCCGTGGTCTTTTATCAAAATTGGAAACTCGCGACAATTGTGCTGGTTGTATTACCCTTCTCCTCATTGGTGTTGGTCCGGGTCGGCCGACGGATTCGTAAGCTTTCCAAGCGTGGCCAGGAATCCATTGGGAAAATGGCTTCCGTCTTAAAAGAAGCCTTTTCTGGTATCAAGATCGTGAAGGCTTACGGTCAGGAAGAAAAGGAGGCCGACCGATTCTCGCTGACCAATCAAGCCTTTCGGACCGCAAAAGTGAAGTCATCTCAAACCTCAGCCATGGCCTCTCCGCTTCTTGAAGTCATTGGCGTCTGCGGTGTGGCCTTTATTATCTGGTATGGGGGAGGATTAGTCATTGCCGGAGAGATGAAGCCGGGAGAGTTCTTTTCCTTTCTGGCTGCTATGTTCATGGCGTATGCCCCCCTCCGGAAAATGTCCGGAGCCAATGAGTCCGTTCAGCGCGCGCTTGCGGGCGCTCAGCGAGTGTTTCAGGTCCTTGACCTGGAAAGTGAATTAGCGAAAGACGAAGGTAAGAAAATTCTGCCACCCATGGCGAAAAATTTGGAATTTTCCGGTGTCAACTTCAGGTATGAGGGCTCTGACGAGGTGGCCTTGCACGAGATCAATCTCACGATCAATGTGGGGGAGGTGGTGGCCTTTGTCGGAGCCAGTGGTAGTGGAAAAACCACGCTCGTGAGTTTGGTCCCACGGTTCTACCGTCCGACGGAAGGAGCCGTGAAAATTGATGGTGAAGATATTCGCCTGGTTGATCGATCGTCTCTGAGACGGCAGATTGGCATCGTGTCTCAAGAAACCGTGTTATTTGATGATACGATCAGAAATAATATCGCCTATGGCCGTCTGGATGCGAGTGAGGAGGCGGTCATTGAGGCAGCTCGCGCCGCCTTTGCATGGGAATTTATTGAGCGGCTCCCTCAGGGCCTGGATACGCTGGTTGGTGAGAATGGACTACGATTATCAGGTGGACAGCGTCAACGACTCGCGATTGCCAGGGCAATTTTGCGGGATCCCCCGATTCTGATTCTGGATGAGGCGACGTCCGCTCTGGATTCGGAATCCGAAAAGCTGGTGCAGAAAGCTCTGGCAAATCTGGTAAAAGCCAGAACGACCTTGATCATTGCCCACCGATTGTCCACGGTACAACATGCCGATCGTATCGTGGTGATGAATCGTGGGAAAATTGAAGAAATCGGCACTCATGCCACCTTGCTTCAACAGGGTGGCCTCTATACCCGATTGTATCAAACGCAATTTTTACTGGCTCAACCCGAACCGTTACCGACGACCTCCTGAATTGAAGAGCGCCGTTCCTATGTTGAATTGGATCAAACTGTCCGTCGCTCCGCCATTGGCCGCACATCTGATTCGCCTTTTGGGGCATACGATGCGTCTATCCACCGTCGGTGGGGAAGCCGTGGATGAGTTGTATCGCCAAGGCCGACAGATCATTATTGCCTTTTGGCATGGCCGTCAGTTGATGATGCCCTTGGCCTACCGTGGGCGACAGGCCTCAATTTTGATTAGTCAGCATCGGGATGGGGAAATTATCGCGCGAATTATGGGATATTTTGGATTTCAGTCCATTCGCGGGTCGAGCACACGCGGGGGACTTCGAGCTACCAGGCAATTGTTGAAGGCCGGAAGGAATGGCGGGGATCTGGTTGTGACGCCCGATGGCCCGAAGGGACCAGCCTGCACGGTACAATCGGGAGTGATTTACCTGGCAAAGGCGACAGGATTGCCCATAATCCCTCTCACCTTTGCCTGCTCAAAAAAAAAGTCTTTACGAGTTGGGATCGTTTCCAGATTCCCTATCCCGGTGGGGTCGGGTTGTTTGTGTGGGGCCCACCCATCTGGGTAAGCCAGGATCTTTCCAACGAGCAGCTATCCGGTCCAGGGTTGGAGCTGGAAAATTCCTTGAACCGGCTCACGGCTCAAGCGGAATTGGCTGTTCAGGATTCCGACCCGGTTGAATCATTTCTTCGCCGAATGTCTTCCCAGAATCCGATCGATATAAATGAGACCCTCGACGGGTAACCGACTCATGTATTATGTGATGTACAATGTGCTGCTGGTATTGTCCTTTCCCATTATCATCGGACTCCTGCTGACAAAAAAACGCAGTCAACGCGGCCTTTGGTGCCGGCTTGGGGCGGTGCCTGTCGAATTGCGGAATCTGCAAAAACCGGTCATCTGGATCCATGCGGTTTCTCTGGGGGAGGTAGCGACGATTGTTCCGCTCCTCCAGGCGATGAAACAGCGGTATCCTCAGTGGCCGTTGGTCGTGTCCACGGTGACGGAGACCGGTCGGGAAGTCGTGATCAAGCGTTTGGCGGGTGTGGCTGTCCATTGTTATGCTCCCGTTGATTTTTGGTGGGCGGTTAACCGGTATATCCGCATACTTCAGCCCCGCCTCTTTATCTTGGTCGAATCAGAATTCTGGCCCAATCTGCTGAAAAATCTTCAACGGCATCGGGTACCGGTCTGTCTTGTCAACGGGAGAATTTCTTCACGATCCTTTGCCAGATATCGCTGGGCTAGAGGCATAATGAAGCAGGTGTTGAGTTGTCTTGATCTGGCCTTGATGCAATCCGAACGCGATGCTGAGCGCATCGGCCGGTTAGGGGCCGAGCTAACTGCTATTCATGTCACCGGGAATATGAAGTTTGATCAAGGGCTTGAGCAAGGACAGGCTGCCGATGCCCATGTTTCTTTCAGGGCCCTCTTTGCGTGCCAGGGTGCTGAGGTACTCATTGTGGCTGGGAGTACGCACCCGCAGGAAGAAGAGTATATATTGGACGCGTACCGGATGGTGATTGCCCAACACCCTCAGGCGGTACTGGTGATGGCTCCACGGCATATCGAGCGTGCGGCTGCCCTTGAACAGGTTATACAACAGCATGGATTCGCGTGTGTCCGTCGCAGCCGGTTGGGGCAAAATGCCGGAGATCAGACTTTTCAGAAGGGGCCCCGCGTCATCGTATTAGACACCAGGGGGGAGTTGGCCTTTGTCTACCGGGAGGCCTGGGTCACATTTGTGGGGGGGACTCTGGTTCCGGTTGGAGGACATAATTTGTTGGAACCTGCACAATGGGGTCGCCCCGTTCTATTTGGCCCCCATGTTGATCATTGCCGGGACATTGCCGGACGGCTTTTGGGAGCAGGAGGAGGCCTACAAATTCAGAATCAGGAGAATTTGGCTTTTCAGTTGATTCGTCTGATCGCGCATCCTTCAGCAGCCGAGGAGATGGGCCAACGGGCTTTGGAAATGGTCCGGACCCATCGGGGCGTCGTCACAAGGAATCTGCAATGGATTGATCAATTCTTGGACAAGGACCATTCGGCCTTTTTCTCTTTGTCGGCGAAAGGGTCTTCTGCACGTAAATCTCAAGAAGTGCTCCGATAAGCTTCCGTTAGAGCCCTGTATAAGGGGAGAATATGATCTCCGCCATGTGTCCTTCGTGAATACGACCTCTCCTTCGCTTGGTGTAAACCCGGAACGGCTCTGGCGTTGGTTGGACCGGCGTTGCCCATGGATTCTCCGGTGGTGTGCTGTTCCCTATGGCGCAGTCGGCCAGTTTCGGAGGGCGGCCTATCAATGTGGCTGGTTTCCTCGACATCGATTGCCCAAACCGGTGATCAGTGTGGGTAATATGACCGTGGGGGGAACCGGGAAGACTCCATTGGTGATGTGGTTGGCCGCCAGGCTTCATGAGCGGGGCAAGCGGGTGGCGATTTTAAGCCGTGGGTATGGAAGGCACTGTTCGGCAGTAAATAAGCTGGTCTCTGATGGGGTTTCGCTGAAGGGAGATTGGCGGTCGGTAGGGGATGAGGCCATATTAATGGCCGAAAAGTGCCCATGGGCAATTGTGGCTGTGGGGCCCAATCGTTATCGTCTGGGACAGTGGGTGTTAGAGCAGGCCTCATGCGATTGCTTTCTTCTTGATGATGGCTTCCAACATCTTTCTCTCTATCGCGATCTGGATGTGCTCTTATTTGATGCGACTGATGTTGAGGGCCTAAGCGGTGTCGTGCCAGCCGGCCGAATGCGTGAACCGCTGTCCGCAGCAAAATGGGCCTCGACGATCGTTTTCAGTCGAACGGAACAAGTTGTATCGGTCGCATCACTCCAGAATCGAATTGAACAGAGCGTGGGAACCTCCATTGTCCCCATACGTCTGGAAACCGAACCTGGAATGTTCACGCATATTGCGACAGGGAAATCCCAACAGGCCGTGAACTTTAAGAGGACAGCTTGTTTGCTTTTTAGCGGGATAGGCAATCCCGCCTCCTTTCGGAGGAGTGTGGCGTCCTGTGGGTTGACGGTGGGTGAGGAGGTTCGGTACCCCGACCATTTTGCCTATTCGGAAAAAGATGTTGAAGGCATTCGTTTGAAGATGCGACGTGTAGGGCTTGATCTCGCGATCACAACAGAGAAAGATGCTCTGAAAATTAGAGAGTATCTGAAACATGATGATCCTCTATGGGCGCTGGAGGTGCACGTCCGGATGACTCAAGGGGAACACCAGTTACGTAAACAGCTCCATGCCATTTGTCCATAGGACTCAGATATGGTTGATCAGATAGGGTCAAGCAGATCGGTTATGTGAGGGGGCCTGACGTTTTTCGATGAATATTCTCGTGCGCGTTCCCAACTGGATCGGCGATGCCGTGATGTGCCTACCGGCGCTCATGGATTTACGGAATCATCATCCGGATGCCAAAGTCACGGTGTTGGCCAGGCCGATCATCGGAGAATTGTTGGCAGGACATCCGGGCGTGGATGAGGTCATGATGTATTTCCATCAAGGGGAGCATCAGGGCCTTTTCGGGCTCTGGCGCCTCATTCAACTTGTGAAGAGAAAACAGTTTGATCGTGCGGTGTTATTTCAAAATGCCTTTGAAGCCGCCCTCATTGCCTGGGTGGCTGGTATCCCATCCCGCATCGGGTATGCGACGGACGGACGGCGTTGGCTTCTGTCCGAGCATGTGCCCAGTCCGGATCGGGCGAAGCTGCATCATACGGCGTATTATCGGGACATTGTGAAGGCCATCACTCACTCTCCAGGAAAACATCATAGCCCTCAACTATTTCTATCTCCTGAGGTGAAGCATGCATGTGCCAGACAATTTCCTGAGATATTTCTTCCATCAGATGGTCTGGTCATAGGGATTAATCCCGGTTCGGTGTATGGATCGGCCAAGCGATGGATACCGGAACGTTTCGCGGAGGTGGGTGATTGCCTGGTTGAGCGTCTAACAAAAGAATTTCCCGGGGCTCCGTTTGTCCGCTGTGTCCTGATTGGAGGCAAAGGGGAAGAAGAGCTTGCGCAGGACATTGCCAGACGGATGCGGTATGAGCCGATTGTCCTCTCAGGACAAACCACCATACAGGAATTGATGGGAGTGTTGACACGCTGCTCCATCTTGGTTACCAACGACACGGGACCCATGCATGTGGCCCAGGCTCTTGGGGTACCGGTCGCGGCGATTTTTGGTTCAACGGATCCCTCCACGACAGGTCCTTATGGGCAATTCAGTGGCGTGGTGACGGCATCGGTCCGTTGTGCACCGTGCTTATTGCGCGCCTGTCCGATTGATCATCGTTGCATGAGCCAGGTGTCCGTTGAGCAGGTTGTGGACGTCGCGTTGTCTCAACTCAGGCTGATGTCAGCAGGCTACCCGAACGAGGGGCAGATCAGAGGGCATGTTGGATGAAAAATGAGTCCGCCGCACGGGGTACGGCCGTGTTTTTGGATCGGGATGGCACCTTGAACCACGATACGGGGTATGTCACTTCTCCCGAACAATTGGTGTTGTTCCCCGGAGTCCCTGAAGCCATCGCCCGATTAAACCGCTTAGGGGCTATGGTGCTTCTAGTCACCAATCAATCGGCGATTGGTCGGGGGATGATGACCATCGAAGGGTTGGAGTCGATCCATGAGAGGCTGGCGGAGTTGATTCGTCCGTCTGGAGCCAGGATTGATGGTATTTTCTTCTGCCCTCATCATCCTCAGGACGGGTGTGGATGTCGAAAGCCCAAAGCGGGGTTAATTCATCAAGCTGCCGCGCGCTTTGCTCTCGATGTGTCGCAGTGCTATCTGGTCGGGGACAAACGCAGTGATTTAGAGGCGGCTCGCACCGCCTCGGTACCCGGTGTCCTGGTCATGACGAGTTCGTATAGTGCGGATGTGGTGAGCGCGAGAGACGCGGGACAGGTGCCGGTTGACTATGTCGCCGACACCTTTGTTCATGCCGTCGACTGGATAGAACAGCAGATCATGAACCGAAACAACCGGATCAGGCAAAACCGATGAAGCCGCTAATCCGTTCATACGCGATAGTGAGATAGCGTATGGTGTCGATGGACTAAAGGGTTCCCTCGGGTACGTATGGACATCACTCCTCAGCGCATCCTGGTCATCAAATTAAGTTCGCTGGGCGATATTGTTCATGCCCTTCCAGCCGTGGCTGGGTTGCGTCAGCGGTTTCCGCACGCCCGACTGACCTGGATGGTTAAAGAGATCTGGGCGCCGATTCTGGAAGGGAATCCCGATATTGATGACCTTTTGGCTGTGAATGTGTCTTGGCAGAATTGGCCGCATATCTTTCGGACACTCCGAAGAGGACAGTTTGATCTGGTTGTGGATTTTCAAGGGCTGTTCCGTTCAGGGATCTTTGGCGTGATGACCGGAGCCCAAACCCGTGTGGGGTTTGCGAGAGCCAGGGAAGGAGCGACCTGGTTTTATACTCACCGGGTGCCTCTCCCGGAGACGAAGCCTTCCCCCTGGCGTTTGTTGGAGATCCATGCCGTTGACCGGAATGTCGCGATCACCACATTTCTGGGCGGACGCTCATCTACTCCGGTGTTCCATCTGCCTCAATCCTCTACCGATCGTCTTGCCACTGAAACGATGCTTCAGGATGCACACGTTCAGGACCATGAACACCTGATTGCTTTAGCACCTTGGACACGGTCTGCCATGAAGTCCTGGCCGTTTAAACGGTTTGTGGATCTGGCCAGTGAATTGGTGCAGTGGCCCGATGTTCGTGTTGTGCTGTTGGGTGGAGCGTCAGAGATCCCTGCTGCCGGGGAATTTGATTGTCTCGTGCCACAGGGTCTGATCAATCTGGTCGGACGACTGTCTCTTCCCCAATTGCCCTCACTTTTGCGAAGAATGCATCTGCTTATTGGAAACGATTCGGCCCTCATTCACCTTGCAGCGGGAGTGGGAATTCCCGTGCTCGCGGTCTTTGGCCCCACGCATCCCAAAGCGACAGGTCCTTATCCCTTGGGCAACCATGTTATTCTGCGCAGGGAATTGCCCTGCAGTCCCTGTGGAGCACGAAGGTGCAGAAATCCCCACTATCTGGAATGCCTGGAATTGATCTCGCTCGAGGATCTTTTTCGTGAGGTCAAAGGCATCGTCGGAAGCTTCTCCCATCGAAGGAATGATCGCATGCCGGCAACCCCATCCTCGGCGAACCCGTAAATCTGTGAGAAGGTCGAAGGAAAAATCCGTATGATGGAACAACGCACGAGAGAAAAAGTTTCCGCTGTGGTGATTGCCTATAATGATGCACCGAATATGCGCAAATGTTTAGAGAGTCTTCATTGGGTGGATGAGCTGGTGGTGATCGATTCTCATAGTACGGATGGAACGACTGATATTTGCCGTGAATTTACCTCCAAGATTTTCCATTATCCCTTCCAGGGGTTTGGGGTGCTTCGAAATCACGCTCTGACCCATGCCGCGCATGATTGGGTGTTGAGCCTGGATACGGATGAACGGGTGACGCCAATGGTGCAGGAAGAAATCGAACGGTTGCTTCTGGCTGGGCCTTCGGCGCAGGCATATAAGATTCCCAGAAGAAATTTTTTCCTAGGGCGGTGGATCAAACATTGTGGATGGTATCCTGATTACCGGCAACCCCAGTTTTTTCATAAGGGACATATGCGATATCGCGAGGAGCTGGTTCATGAGGGCTATGAGCTGACGGGGAAACTTGGATATCTTCATGCCAGTCTGGAGCAGATTCCCTTTCGGGATATCGATCACTACTTTCGGAAAATGGATCGGTATTCCAGCTTGCGGGCGGAGGACATGCATCGTGAAGGCCGGACATTCCGCCCCCATCAGTTGGTGCTTCGTCCCTTATTTACTTTTCTGAAAATGTACGTGTTTCGGGGGGGGATGTTGGACCGCAAACCTGGACTGATTTTATCCATGTTGTATGCCTATTACACCTTTGTGAAATACGCCAAGTTGTGGGAAATGCAAAAACGTTGACTCTATGGACCTCATCTGCGATCCCGTTGATCCTCCAATGGCTAGGCCAAAGGTAAGCCCAACTCTCTCTCGTTATCAAGGACCCATGCGCATTCTTCACACGGAATCTTCATCAGGGATGGGAGGGCAGGAATACCGCATATTGGAGGAAGCGCAAGGCATGGAGAAGCGTGGCCATACGGTGGTCGTGGCTGCCCCGCATGGGAGTCGTTTGGCTGCCCTGGCGGAGCAGCGAGGGCTCCGGGTCCAAATAATCACTTCCGGCAAGCGAGGGTGGATCACGCTCGTCCCCTCTTATTTGCGAATTTTGAAACACTATGAGATTGATGTGGTCAATACGCACGGGTCACTAGATAGTTGGACTGCATCGATTGCCGGACGAATCTCATCTCGCCGCCCCATCATTGTCCGGACCCGCCACAAAAGCACGCCGGTCTCACGGACGTGGCGGCATCGACTCCTCTATGGAAAATTGCCCCATGTCATCACCACCACGGGTGAGGCAGTCAGGCAGGGATTGATGACACGGATCCGGCTGAGCCCCTCGCGGGTCATTTCGATACCCACGGGCGTTGATTTGGAGCGATTTCATCCCCAACCCCCGGATGCGTCTTTACGAAAGAGTTTGGGGCTTGCAAGCCAAGGGCCTCTGGTTGGAGCTGTCACCTTTCTGCGCCCGGAAAAGGGCATGGCGGTCTTAATCGAGGCGGTCCGATGGCTCAGGGAACGCTTTTCCACCGTCGAGTGCGTTATCATTGGAGAAGGCGGACAACAAGCGGCACTGGTGGATCGGATTCGAGAGCTTGGCTTGGAGCACTGTGTGCATCTTATCGGGTTTCGGCAGGATGTGCCGGCTTTGCTGGCGATCCTTGATGTGGTCGTTATTCCTTCTTTTGAAGAAGGTATTCCTCAATCTCTCACTCAAGCCTTAGCCATGGAACGTCCTGTGGTCGCTTCTGCGGTCGGAGGAGTGCCCGAGGTGGTGCAGGATGGCTTGAGCGGACTGTTGGTCCCTCCACGAAACCCCGAGATCTTAGCCGAAAAAATTGCCTGTCTTCTGTCTGATCCCATTGCCGCGAGCCGAATGGGGAAGATCGGGCGAGAGGTCATCCACGAACGATTTTCCATGGAACACATGCTGACTCAAACGGAGTTGGTGTATCGGCAATTGATGCAAACACACTCTCCTTTTGTCGTAAAGAGGTCTTGAGCGGGTGTGGCGCACGTCGGCGAAATTATTTAGTTGAGCTGCAAAGGATTCTAAGCATGGTTTGTCTGACAGGGGATGTCCACCAGCGCTCGTATCGGGGAACCGATACGCCATTTAGCTCTCAAACAGAAGTCGCATTAGCCGGGAAATATTGTGATATTGCCGGGAAATACGGAGTGAAAGTCACGCTGTTTTTTACCGGAAAAGCCTGCCAGGAGGAACCGGAGACAGTGAAAATCCTATCGGCTCTGCCTCATTGTGAAACTGGGGGCCATACCTTTGCGGCTTTTCGAGATCCGTTATCGCGAATATTCAAAAAAGTGTATGGAACGCCATGGGGAACCACAGCGCATCAACTTCGGGATATTCAGAGGACCATTGCCAGCATTCAACAGGTGACGGGCCAACGAATTCAGATATGGCGAAACCATAGTTATATACGAACCGTTGATACGGATCACCTGTTAGAATCCTGTGGAATCCATGTGGTGTCCGATGAGGTCTCCGATTTGAAGATATCCGCCGAATGGGTGCGTCCCGGCTATCGTTCGGTTCCGATGAATGTTCTTCCGGATCACGAACATGTCTTACATGGAAAATATCAACATGGGAAAACCAGGCCGGAGCGCCTTACCCACCGAATGCCTATCACGGATTGGGCCGATCAGGTGAAGTCGAGCATACGGAGTATATGCGAGCAAGGAGGAACAGCGACGGTTCTTGCCCATCCGATGTGCATGGAGGTTGCCGATGGCATGGTGGTGTTTGAGGAGCTTTGTCGATATATCCAGCCGTATGGGACGGTTTGGCTCTCAGAAGTACAGTGAAGGAAACGAGGTGGGAAAATGAAGGATGCCGGTTGAGGAGTGGTGGGGTGGAATACCTGATGCGCAGGAATCGACCAATTGACGATGATGCCAAACCCGGGAATCCGTGCAGGTATAGCTTTCCTTCCTACCCCTAACGGTTATCGATAAAGGATCAATTATCTTATGAAGAACCAGAATAGTCTAGCCCAAAAGAATGTCAGTTCCGTCAAGCGGGAAACCGTTTCTTGTGCCGTGGTGGCATTCAACGAAGAGAAAAACCTTCAGGCCTGTCTGGAAAGTGCAACGTGGATGGATGAAATCGTCGTGGTGGATTCATTCAGTACGGATCACACCATGGATATTGCCAGAACGTTTACGGACAAGATTTTTCAACGCCCCTGGCGAGGGTTTGGGGATCAGAAAAATTATGCGATGGATCAAGCGACTACGGATTGGGTTTTTATTTTGGATTCCGACGAGCGCATTCCTGCCGAACTTCAGGCTGAGATAGAAGCGGTGCTGTCTGCCGGTTCCAAGGATGGACCTGTGGCCTATTATGTTCCCCGTCATAATTATTATTTTGGCTCCCTGGTGTTGAACGCCGGGTGTTATCCTGATTATCAATTGCGTCTGTTCCGCCGGGGAATCGGCCATTTGGATGACGCCGAGCCACACAATAAATTCATCTTTTTGGGAGAGTCGGCCCATCTCTCGTGTCCATTGGTGCACCTCACCAGGCCCACGCTTCACAATTATTTTGAAAAATTTCCAAATTTTACGACCTTGGCCGCTCAAGACCGGGCTAGAACCAAACGCCATGTGCGTGGCACAGACCTCTTTTTTCGCCCGATCTTTACATTTTCAAAATATTATTTCGCTCGAAAGGCTTATCGCGATGGCATGGCGGGGTTTTTAGTCAGCGCTCTGTCCAGTATGTATACCTTTGTGAAATATGCCAAGCTCTGGCATATGAGACAGCTCGAAGTCCAGGAATCTTCTCAGGAAATAATGTAGCGAGCGATGACCCTGGCCAGAATGACAGTCCATGGCGATAAGATATTGTCCCATGATTCAGAACGGTGCAGACACCTGATGCGTGTCGGATTTGATGCCGGGCCCATGCGGTCCGCCTATAGCGGGATTGGACAGTATGTGCGATGCCTCTTCCCGGCCATGTATTCATTTTCTCAAGATATTGAATGGGAAGCCTATGCCTCATCGAGTGGTTCTTCCCAAGCCTTCCCGCTTCATTTTCCGTCGCATGTTTCCCTGAAATGCTCCAAGCCCTCTTGGGGGTTTGGCCGAAGGGAGAAAGATCGCCCCCCGCTCGATATTTTTCATGGGACCAACTTCAAGGCTCCGGATTATGGCCAACGTCACACTATCCTCACGATCCATGATGTCTGGTTGGCACGTTATCCGGAGTATTCGAAAAAATTCTTTGGCCAAGCACTTTCCTCCTGGAAGTTAGGCCTGCGTGCCAGACAGGTCTCTCGTGTGGTGGCGGTCTCCAAATTTTCTTCCCGAGAAATTCAAGAGGTGCTTCATCTCCCGTCCGACCGTATTACGGTGATCCACCACGGGCCATCTCCCGACATGGTTCCTGATCGTGATAAGCAGAAGCTTCAGGAGGTTCGGACTCGATTGCACATTCCTGCCCGTCCGTTTGTGCTGTTTGTGGGGGGAGCTGAACCCCGGAAAAACCATACCGCAGTTTTTAAGGCGTTTGCCCGATCTCCACGACTGGCCTCAGGGTGCGCTCTTGTGGCCATCGGTGAGTTAGCATCACGGGGTGCCAGCCTGATGGTGACGGCCGGGGAGTTGGGGATTATGGATTCGGTCTGTTGTCCCGGATATGTGTCCAGCGAAGATTTACGGCTGCTGTATTCCCATGCGGAAGCTTTCGTGTTTCCCTCCTTCTATGAAGGGTTCGGGATTCCCCTTCTTGATGCGATGGCCTGTGGTGCTCCGATCATTACCGGGACGGGGAGTGCTTTGCCGGAAGTTGCAGGGGATGCCGCTCTCTATGTCGACCCTCTGGATCCGGAGCAACTGGGAGTGGAAATTGAACGGCTGGTGGGTGATCGCGAATTACAAACGCAATTACGCAATAAGGGGTTTGAGCGGGTGAAGCAATTTACATGGGAGCGGGCGGCACAGGACACGCTGAATCTCTATAGGGACGTGTGTGGCTAACCAAAGGTGCGTCATGAAATATGCCACGGATTGGATAACCTCTTGGCCGGTTTGGATGGCATTGATTTCGGTAGGTGTAACAGTAGGGCTTCCTCGCGTTCCGTATTATCAGGAGGGTCTTCCCTATATCTATGCCCTCGGGGGCATGGCCTTAGTGGCTTGGTACATTGGGGTCGGGTTTCTCATTCTTGGACTCTATTTCCTTGTTATGGGATGTGTGAGGGCAGGGTGGTTCCTGAGCAGAAGGCTCCATGCGGTACTCTTGGGAGGCGTGGCCTTGATTCTTGCCGGGGGCTGTCACTGGTTCTATTTGACATTGTTAGAGATGTCAATCCGAGTTACATGAGACCGGGATTTCCTCAAATGCCTCCGGACAAGCCTTCACTCCTTCCGGATACACATCGAAGCCAGCCCCGCCTGTGTTGGAGGAACCTTGCGGAGGCGCTCTTTTTTTGTTTGACGATGACGCTTTGGGCAAAATGGTCTACCAATTTGCCGGGGTGGGGAGATGTCATTGCCTCAGAAAACGGGCCGGTTGAGATGATGAGTGCGGGCGTATGGTTTGTTGCCACGGTGTGGTGCCTGACGGCGGGCCTCAGTCATTCTCACCATCGCATTGAGTGGTTGGGGCTCACGGCTCTCTGTCTTCTTTTTGGGCTGCGGGAATTAGATGCGCATGTCTGGTCGACCGGATGGAATTTAGATAAGGTTGCGAATTATTGGAATCCGGGATTTCCGATTTGGGAACGACTGTTGGTGATTGGGGGTATGATTATTCCCGTCATGGTTATTGGAATAGTCCTCTGTTTTCGAATCTGGTCACGACTGGCGGCAGCCTGGAATAGTCGGGCTCCCTGGATTGGCCAATTGACCCTGGGAGGCATGCTGCTAAGTTTCTGTGTGGTGGTGGATAAAGTGCATGGCTATTATCTTCCATTTCTTGGGTTGGAAGACGCACAGCTCGTCTTCATGGGGCTGGAGGAATTTGGAGAATATGTATTGGGGATTTATACCGTGTCGGTTTTATGGCCTTACTGGCAAGCAACCCTTCCCTTCCATCGGACGGATCCTGAAATGAAGCCCCCTCGGAGTGTATCCCGAACGGTTCCCCTGTAGGATTATTTTTTCAGGATAATCTCGAAGTGACGATTCACGTGAAACGTCTTCTACTTATTAAGCTTCGGTATATCGGGGATGTCGTGTTATCCACCCCTCTGCTTCCCATTCTGCACAAGCGATTTCCCGATGCGTCACTCACCTTTCTGGTGAATCCTGGAACGGAGAGTGTGTTGTTCGGGAATCCCTATCTGGAGACAACCATGGTGTTGCCTCGTGAAGGATGGGGCCCACAATTTGCGTGTTACCAATCGTTGCGTCAGGCTCGTTTCGATGGGGTCGTGGATTTAACGGACGGGGATCGCTCGGCATTGCTGACCTATTGGACCGGTGCCGGGGTCAGGCTGGGGTTTAATCGGGAGAATCGGTGGCGTGGAAAACTGTATACGCATGTGCTGCCATCAGCCTATGGGTCAATGCACATGGTGGACTACCATGCCCAGGCGTTGGCCGCCTTAGGTATCAGTGATCCCGTGGGCAATCCGGAATGGTATCTGCGACCCGAGGACCATGAGCAAGGCGATCAATTGATGGCCTCATTCCAGATCGGGCAGTCGCCATTTGTGCTCCTTCATCCTCCAGCGCGATATGCCAATAAAGCCTGGCCTCTTGAGCGATTTGCGGCCCTGGCCGATTGGCTGGCCGATCATGGAGCGGTCGTGGCCTTGATCGGGCACGAGTCAGAGATGCTGATAGGACACCGGATTGTCAATCTGACCAGGTCCAAACCGCGTAATGTGATGGGACAAACCGGGTTGCGTCAACTGGCGGCAGTGATGAAGCGAAGCGCCTTATTTATTGGAAACGATGGGGGCCCGATGCATATGGCGGCAGCCGTCGGTTGTCCTGTTCTGGGCTTATTCGGTCCCTCTGATCCTTATGTGTGGGGTCCGAGGGGAGAAAAAGTTTCCGTGATTTACAAAGGCCTGGACTGCGAAAAATGTTGTCATGACGCGTGTTCCCGTGGGGAAGAAGGTTGTATGCGGCAAATATCAGTCGAGGAAGTCTGCCGGGCCGCACGCCTGTTCCTGGGTTGAGTGTTCGTGGTCACCCAGGAACTCGAAACTTTTGTGACGGGAGTTGGTGAATATTTCAAGTATGTTGCATTTTCCCATGGGCATATGCGTCACAGAAATCAACCTGAAGACAAGGAGGGAATGTTCAAAAAGGCTTGTCCAGTCCTGTCCTGAGGCCGCTCGAAGGGAAGGCCGCAGCTGCTTGGGCGAGCGGAGCGTACGAGGGAGTACGTGAGCACGGCCAAGCGGCGTGAACGCCGCTGGCAGCCTTTTTCAACATTCCCTTACGGGAAGGCGGGTAGGGGTGCATAAACGAGAGGATGACCAACCAATTCCTCCAGCCATTGTTCCGTGGCCTGATGAGGAAGAGGTCGTTGGTTGAGGCGAATCTCCAGACGAAAGTCACCATTTGTCCCCACCAATCCCACGATGGCCGCCACGTCCTCCCCTTCAGGAAGGAGATAGTCGGTCTGGAATTCTGCCAGGCTGCCATACACACGCCCTTGCGGCTCGAGGAGATGAAGCAACTCAGGCATATCGGACAGGGTGCAGTGAATACTACAGCGATACATGAACCGGGGATTGGGTGCGATGCCAGTGAAATCCAGGAGGGCGGGTTCGGGAAATCCCGTGAGATACACACGCACATGCGCAGGTTTACCCTGGTAGGTTGCAGCCAGTTGACTCGCGGGAACCAAAAACTCAAAAGGATCCGGCGAGTTGAGTTCGAATTGGCAGGGTCCAAACGCATCCGGCCATGAGCAAAAGAGCGGGGTATCCGTTCGGTCCGTCTGCAGCAGCACTCGTGCGCCTTTTTGCGTCACCTCAATCGGAAGATCCAGGATCTGAATGGCCGTCCGAAAGGCGTTTCCCCGGTCCGTGAGCCAGAACCGGTCCCGTGGTTTGGCAAGTGTTTCCCCAGGCGTGATCACGTCGGTGGTATGAACCCTGATCCGAATGAATCCATGGGTATGTCGAAATCCGAGCCACAGCCAGGCCTCCGGCAGGAGTGTTGTCAGCGGCTGGGTTATACGCCAGGGATGCGCGATCGAACAGTATGTGTTCACCGACTGATGCGTTTGAAAGATGGAGTGATAGTGGCCTGCCAAAAGAAAAAAGTCGCCCTGCCAGTTGTCAAGAAGATGTAATAAGGTGACATCCTCGGTGGGCCAGAGCGCGAGGGCCTGGATGCGCTGTGGATGGTCCACCTCCCATTCTTCGATATAGCCGATCATCTCCTTGTCCTCATGGATAGAGGTCAGGCCTAACTGCCTTAATTTGCCCGCCACCGATAAAATGTCGTCGAAGGAGAGCGTCGCCTGGGTTTCCCAACGATGTTCACGCATGGGTCATATTCAGCAAAGCGAAATGCGGGGCAGGTGGATCATTCGGTTCCGACGATACCGGATAGAGGTGGCCGGAGGAAGGGGTGAAGGTTAAGGAACGAAGGCAGATCCGGAAAATTTGAGAAAAAATATGGCGGAGAGGGCGGGATTTGAACCCGCGGTAGGCTTTTGACCTACGACGGTTTAGCAAACCGTTGCCTTCGGCCACTCGGCCACCTCTCCGCGCAAGTGTATGTCAATTGATTGTGACTACTTATAGAGTAACAGCATGGGTAACTTCAAGAGCAGATTGCATCCGGATTGCAGGTGAACCGCTTGTTGGAAAATCCAATCACCAAAGCATGAGCCAATGATTCCCCTCACATACATATCCCGATTCACTGGAATTGTGATCCTACCATGCCCAAACCGTTTTTGGATATATTTTCCACAAGCTTTTTGTAGGATGATATGAGGCGCAGGGATATGCCGTCGGGTCACGGTTATCCTCCTATAAACCATCGGGTAATGGCATGTGCTGGGGACCTACGTCATGATGCCGGGACAGCAGCATCGCGTGGTCTTAGCCAATCAAGTGGGGGGCACGATCGTGGCCGATGTCATCAAGTTTACTGCCGCGGGGTCGGGCACGCCGCGTAGGGCCATGTGGGGTCTGTCGGTGCCGACGACCGGGACGTATGACGTCTATGCCCGGTGGGCGGCCGATGCCGCCAACGCCACCAACGCCTCCTATACCGTGCACTATTCGGGGGGCACGACGGCGGTGCCGATGAATCAGACGCAGAACGGCGGGCAGTGGAATCTGCTGGGCACCTTTACGTTGAATCCCGCGTCAAACCCATGGTGGAATTGTCCGATCAAGCCAATGGGCGGGTGGTAGCCAATGCGGTGCTGGTGGTGCCCAGCGGGGTCATCACCGATCATGTGACCTATACGCCGACGTTGACCACCTCAGGAACGGTAGACATCTATGCGAAATGGACGGAAAATGCCACGCGAGCGCAAGCGGTGACCTACACCGTTCAGCATGCCGGTGGAGCAACTGAGATAATGGTGAATCAGCAACAACCCAGTGCGGGGTGGTTTCGGTTAGGGGCTTTCTCCATGGCGCCTGGACAAAATCATCATGTGGAAGTGTCAGGGGCCTTGGAGGGTGTGACGGTCGCGGATGCGATCCGGTTTGTGTCGGCAGGGACCTCAGCACCAGGCATTCAGTATGTGCATGCCGATCATTTAGGATCACCGCAGAAGATGACCGATGCGACCAAGGCAATCGTTTGGGATGCGGTGTACACGCCGTTTGGGCAAGTGCACTCGATCACCGGCACGGCGACAAATAATCAGCGGTTTCCCGGCCAATACGCCGATGCCGAGACAGGTTATTCGTACAATTACTTCCGTGACTATGACCCCACGACGGGACGGTATGTGCAGAGTGATCCGATTGGGTTGGTTGGTGGCTATAATCGGTATGCCTATGCCTTTGGCAATCCGATCTCGCGGTTTGATTTCTATGGTCTTCGCCCACTTCTTGAGTGTACGAAGGACTTTCTGCAACCGTTTTTCCCCAATCTCGATCTGGATCAAATCGAAGTTTATGATGAAGGAGTACCATTTCCCTTTAACTTAATCCCAGGCATTCATGGTGTATCTCTTGGTAATGATATTTATTTTGATCCTGGATATTATAGTCCCTATTCGGTTGGTGGAACGGGAGACATCGCTCATGAAGTAGCTCACACTGCTCAATGGCAAAGTGATTCAAATTTCGCTTATGATTATCTGCGTGATTTATTTTCATACGGGTATAAGGATAATCCATATGAACAGGAGGCCTGGGGCTATGAAGTAGTGATTGAAGGTCTATTGAATGCGTCAGGAGGTCATCCACCTTGCGAAAAAGATCCTTGTTCTAAGAAAAAATAGAGGAATAAAAAGGAAATGTTATGAGGAGTGTATTTTTTATTGTAGTGGGAATATTTTTTGGGGGATGTGATTCCTATACATCTCCCCACCAACAATTTTTTGAAAAGCCTCCGGATGTTCAAGCGTCCGAAATTCATCATTATCCTCTTGATGAGCAAATAAGTTTGATGATTCTTGGTATGCAGCAGGAACCTCCACAAAATGGCTTAGTTGCTGAAGTGGCCAAAAATGGCGAAGTTGTATTACCCACTCTCCTTCACCGTCTTCCTATTGTAGAGGATGAGCATCAACTTGGTGCCATCTTATATTGTTTATTGGAAATAGACCTCCGGCACTATGAATGGAAGAATGACCCCAAATATGTGCCTCTGTTACAACAAGAATTAGCCAAAATGACAGATTCCGCATTACGTCAGGAAGCCACTCGAGCAGTTCTATCTGGAGCTGCCTCTCACAGCAATTTTGAGAAAAGGCCATCTGACTGACCTGGCGCGGTTGGTTGGAAAAATCCGAGAATTAAGAATCATTTCCTTAACTTGGCGTATCGGGTGTCACCCCTGGGTTTCGATTCCGAGAAAAACTGCCTCGCACAGAAAATGGCATCTGAAACCTTTTCTCGGACTGGGTTTCCTCTGGCCACCTATACGGTGCACTCTGCGGGCGGCGCGACCATTGTGCCAATAAATCAAACGCAGAACGGCGGGCAATGGAATCTCCTCGGCACCTTTACCCTGAACCCTGCCTTAGCCCAAAAAGTGGAATTGTCCGATCAGCCCAATGGCCGGGTGGTAGCCGATGCTGTGATGGTGGTGGCCAGTGGCGTGAGCACCGACCATGTCACCTATACCCCGACGTTGACCACGTCAGGAACGGTGGACATCTATGCCAAATGGACGGAAAGTGCGACGCGCGCGCAGGGCGAGACCCACATCGTTCAGCATGCGGGTGGTCCGAAATCTCAACCAGGCTTTTCGTGGTTGAATCGAAAGCACCTGCCCCACCGAGTATTCTCCCCTTTTTATTTCCCGGCAACTGCAGGCAGTGAACCTTGGAGTCTTATGGTTCTTTGCGAGTGTGGTGCTGACAAGCTACATAGAGGTCGAGAAATTATGTGGAAGCCAATTTCGCCAGTTCGGTGTCGATGAATGTGAGGATTTTTTCGGCATCCTCGATCAGGCCGTCCGTGATGTTGAGTCCGAGAGCGAGATCTTCTTCGTCTAAGGTATCGGCCAACCCGTTATTTTGTAATAAGCTGACATCCCAAAATAATATCCCTGCAGTGGCCTGTTTCCCGTCGATGGTGGCGACCACGTTAATATTATCGCCATGCTCAGTCGGGGTACTGATAAAGGTCGGTTCGGCACCTACTTGCTTCGCTCGTCGAATAAGGTCCATGAATGTTTTTAATCGTTGTAGGCTGGCAGGGTCTGTCCCCATTACTATCTTTCCCCTCTCGAATGAAGGTTCAACTGTTCCACCTCCAGTGTTAGATTTACCGATTCGACGGCAGGCCTGCAAGGAATGAATCGAAGGTGTCGTTCCAAGGCGTAGGTCTTATGAGCCAATATTCGGCATTACGCGGTTCCGTGTTGGCCGGAGGTCGAAGGATCTTGCTGGTTTCGTTTCCGGGCCCGGGTGGCAATGTTTTCCATAAGCCCCGTCAGTTTTTGATATTGCGGGTGATCGGGAGAGAGCGGTTTGCCATTTTCATCGCACATCAGTTCCTGCATCCCTTCGAGCATTGCGGCCATTTCAGGGAAAAGCTCGTCATCCGATTTTTTTCGTCCCATGGTGTCTTTCCTTTGCTGTCGATTCGAAACGGATTGATAAGTTCATGGTTTACATTAAGATTTGCTGTCCTGGTTGAGAATGCTTTCGATCACCGTTTTGAGGTTTTCCGCCGTTAAGTTTGCCACGCGAATGTTTCCATCCAAGAGCACGGTTGGCGTATGAGTGACTTTGATTCGTTCCCCCCACGTCCGGCCTTTCGCTAACGTTTTGAAAGGCTTTCCACTGGCGAGCCCTGCTTCAAATTCCGTCGGATCGAGCCCGATCTCTTTCAGAAGGAGGGCACGCATGGTCTTATCGAAGACTTGAATATCTTTTTCGTGAATGGACTGAAAGAGGAGTTGCTTCATTTCCGGCCCTTTGCCCATGGTGACGGCCTGATTGTACATTTCAAAGGCGGTCGGAAGTTTGCCGGGTATGACGGGAAATCCCACCATTCTAATCTCTAACTTGTCGCCGAATTCCTTTTTCAGTTTCGTTCCGACCACCCGTTCGAACATGTGGCAATGTGAGCAGTAAAAGTCAGCGAATTCGAACAGAATGACCTTGCCGGCTTCATGTTGAGAAGGCTCCCCCTCCATCAGCTCGTATTCGCCCTGTATTTTGCTCAAGGCCACATTGGCCCATCCGAGCAGGCTGATCAGGAGTATTCCTCCAATAATGCGGGAAATTTGCGTCTGTCCTGATTTCATGCGTGATCCTTTCTTGATTTCGATCGTATTTCTGGCCTTTTTCTCTCGAATCGCCGAAGTCTGTTCGGGTAACATGGTAAGCCTTGAGAGACACTCTCACGTTAGCCCATCATATCAGACTGAACCTATGGTCCTTCAAGGTTTCTAAAAAATGAATTCGCCCGGGGGAGGAACGGAATGTGAGGGCTTATTCGGAGTAGGAGATTTTTTGAAGATAATTGGGAGAATGGTGGAGACGGTATCGGCATTGTTCAATAAAGGAGGGCACTGAAGTGAATGTGGTGAATGTTAAAGACTACGGCCAGTTTTCGAAGGAAAAGATGAAGAAGCAGAATGTATTTCAATCATCCAGATTTTTTTGTGATGTGTATGGATTTGAGCCTGGTCAGGAGCAAAAAGGCCATGTGCACGCCGACCAGGACAAAGTCTATCTGGTCTTAGAAGGGGAGGGCACGTTTCGGGTCGGAAGTGAAAGCCGGATCCTCGGCGAAGGGCAGGGGACGATGGCTCCCGCTGGTGAGGAGCATGGCGTGATGAATCATACGACCAACCGGCTTCGAGTGCTGGTCTTTATGGCTCCCAATCCCGGCTAGTGACTGAGAGATTGAAGAGTCTGTGTGAGGTGTTTTGAGAAGAGAGCGGGCCTGGTACGGTATGCACCCAGGCCCGTTTGCTAGAAAGATAGAGTCCCAGGTGGCTGCTAGTAGACTGGATTCATGGGATTAAAGATCGTGAGATTCTCCTTCCCTTCTACGGATAAAATACCTATTGCTCCTTTGGCGACCCGGAAGATGCTGTGATCTACTAACAGGTAAGCCCCGGGGACATCTACTTTGAATTCCACAATGACCGAACCGGCTGAAGGAATCAGGGTGGTTTGCACGTGCTCATTGATGGTTCCGCCAATGGCCCCTTCCACATAGACCTTGTCAAAAATTTCGCCAATGATGTGGAACGACGAAGCGCTATTGGGTCCGATGTTTCCGACAAATAGCCGAATCGTCTCCCCGACCTTGGCTTTCAGTTGCCCATCCCCCATGAGATCCATTAAGGCCCCGGCTTTTCCGTTAAACACCACATGGTCAGGGTGTTCCGCTAACCCTTTTTCCATCGATAATTCCATGACGCCAGGTTCCCCACTCGGCATGGTGAAAAACTCGCTTTGAAACACGGCATATTCATGATTGACAGGCGTGAGGCCGCCGATCGGATCCACGAGAATCAACCCGTACATGCCGTTGGCAATGTGAGCCGGAATATTCGGGACCGGGGATGCACAATGGTAGATATATAAACCGGGAGCCAGGGCTTTAAAGGAAAATACACCCTCATTGCCAGGTGCGGCCAAAGTCGATCCCGCTCCCCCGCCGGGTCCATTGACGGCATGAAAATCCATGTTATGTGGAAATTGGCTATCCGCATGGTTTTTAAGGTGGATCTCCACGGTATCGCCGGCTTGGACCCGGATCATGGGTCCTGGGACGGTGCCATTAAAACTCCAAAATTTGTATTGAATTTCATCTGTCAAATTTCCTACGTACTCTTTCGCTTCGACATTGACCAGAACTCGTGCAGGCTCCTTTCGGGTAATGGGGGCGGGCACGTGTGGCAACGTCGTCAATTGAGCCTGGACGATTGGGATGTCTTTGGCGTGTATAGATGAAACGGTTCCCATGACCAGAGCACCAACCATGGTGGCCAGAGAGATGAGCCGTGCCGGACGACTTGAGTGTATGAACGCTAAGTGAGTCACAGATGCCTCCTCCTTCTAAAAGTAATGGGCAAACGATAAACACGCTCGGTACTTTTCCTGTGTATTCGTTTTTATCTTAGAACTTGAATTCAACTTATAAGTGCAACTCGCATTCTTGGTTAAGTGGGGCAGCTGCGGTAGCATCATGGCTTCACCTCACCGGCCAAAGTAAGAGGAGCACACATGAGAGGCTACACATAGCTAACCCGGGAACAACGGTATCAAATTCAGGCCCTGATGAAAACCGGACAAAACCAAACCCAGATGGCTTCAGTACTGGGCGTGCATAAAACCACGATCAGTCGGGAACTCCGGCGGAACCAAGGCCTCCGCGGGTATCGGCCCCACCAGGCCCATCAGTTTGGGCAAGCCCGGCAGGCGACTCAACGACGTGCTCGCCTCTGCCAGGCCGCCTGGCAGTAGGTGGAAACGTTAGTGCAGCAAGCCTGGAGCCCTGAACAGATCCGCGGTCGCTTGAAGAGCGAACACGGTCGGACCATTAGTCATGAGTGGATTTATCAGTACATCTCTAGGGATAAACAAGCTGGGGGAACGCTTTACTGCTGGCTGCGCTGTCAGAAAGCGCGGCGGAAGCGCTATGGCATGTACAGTCGCCGCGGGCAGATGGCGAACCAAGTCTCCATTGACGAGCGTTCGGCGGTAGTGGCCAATCGCCAGCGAATTGGTGACTGGGAGGGTGATACCGTGATCGGGCATGGCCATCGAGGAGCTCTCGTGACCTTGGTCGAACGCCGCTCGAAGTATACGGTGCTCCAAAGCGTTCCGCACAAGACCGCTGCCGCGGTCCGGGCGGCGGTGACCCAAGGTCTTAGGCCACACAAGGCTTCTGTGCATACGATCACGTATGACAATGGCCGAGAATTTAGTGAGCACGCCGAGATGGCTCGGGCTCTTGACGCCACGATCTACTTTGCTCATCCGTATGCTTCCTGGTAACGGGGAGTGAACGAAAACACCGTCATGAACAGCCTGAATCATCGACCAAAAAAGACCACCCTCGGCTTTCGCACTCCCCATGAGGTATTCATTGACGCCACCAGATCATTAACTGTTGCACTTACGAGTTGAATCCAAGGGTGCTTTTGGCCCGTTGAACCGTGACGGGCGGTGCTATGGAAAGTTGGGGAGAGGAAGACGGTAACGTCTGATTCAATGCGGTCATCGCTTCTCTACTTGTTGCGCATTGAGAGGCTTTCCGTGTCAGTTAGGATGATCCTCGGCGAAAGAAATGCCTTTTCCTTTTAAAGTTTTGGCCAGAATCATGGTTGGCTTCGTGCGGGTCCGAGCGGCTTCTTCAAAGGCTTTGAGGAGTTCTGAGTGGTTGTGCCCATCGACGCAGATGGTATGCCAGCCAAATCCCTCCCATCTGGCCTGGTACTTGGTCAGATTATATTCCAGCATGGTGGGATCCGATTGTCCCAGCCAATTAATGTCCACGATGCCGCACATATTATCTAGTTGAGAATTTCGGTCAATATCAGCGGCCTCCCACACTGACCCTTCGACCGATTCCCCATCGCCTAATAGCACAAAGATTCGAGCTGAAGACTTGTCCAGGTATTTATTATTTAAGGCAATACCGACACCCACTGACAGTCCCTGCCCAAGAGATCCGGTGGCCATGTCCACAAACGATAGGCGAGGAGTGGGATGGCCTTCAAGGTCCGATTCGAGTGTGCGGAGTTTGAGTACTTGTTGGGGATCGAGTAACCCGGCTTCCGCCCAGGCCGCATAGAGCAACGGGGCGGCATGACCCTTGGATAAGATAAAACAATCGTTGTCCGGGTTGCGAGGACTTTTTGGATCAAATCGCATGACCGAGAAAAACAAGGTCGCCATAATATCCGCAGCGGAACAGCAACTGGTCGGATGTCCGCTTCCTGCTTTGGTGGTGGCCCGAATGCTATGGATGCGAAGTTGATCTGCCTTTTGACGCAGGACTTCGGAAAGCTGTGATGAAGCATGGGTGGTCACAGGTGGCTCCTCACTCAAGGGTGTGATCGTGAGATTTGAAGATGCCAGGACGGTATCCGACACCTATAATTCAGTCAATTCCGGCCTGTATGTTGATCGATCCTCCCACTCCGATGTAGGGTATGATGGCTTTACTGTTCCTAAGAAAACCTATCACATGTGATGCTGGAGGCGAACGATTATGAATTGGAGTAATGCCACAACTCAGGTGACTACCGTCTTGTGTTCTGTTTTTTTGATGGGAGCGATGATGGTGGGGTGTTCTTCCACACCAGAACCTCAATCGGACCCGTCAAAAAAAGACATTCAGCAGGATTCCGATCGGTTCTTCAAAAAGATGGGACAGGAAGAAGGCCAACAAGCTCCCGCACGTTAAGAGAGAGCTTGGGGAAGCATGGGGTTTCTGTATGATTGTGACTATCTGTTGCTCTTCTGCTTGCGTAAAAGAAGCAAGTATGCCATTGAAGGCATGAAGCAGCGATGCAGGAGTGAGCAGGAAGTCTATTCGATTGAGCCCGCCTGTCGTATCAACTGGGCTTTGGAGGGTATTTGATCCAGGATCGTCGATCGGACCTGGTATAAACCTGGCAAGCTTGATCCCTTTGCGAAGACTAGGCCTCGTTCTCTCTTTCCCAAAATTAATTGTCCGATGTCCTGTCCCTTGCGATTCATGCCAGAAATCGTGGCGTTGGGTGAAGCCATCCCATCGTCTGTTGAGGGGGAAGTGGAATCGGGGTGGAATATTTCCGCGGGTACGTCCACGATCCGGCTGACAAAAAGTTTCACCACTTCCTGGTTCACCTCTGCTGAAGGGTTGTCCTCTAAGACCCACTCATCGTGTTGATTAATGAGAACATAATGATCCTCTGGCGTGTGGACGGTCAGCATTGCGATATCAGCGACTTCCATACCAAAGAGACGTTTGTCTCGAAAATAAAACATCCCTTGGGTGATGGGTTTTAGGATACCCGGTGGGACCTCATAGAGTGGACCGGAGCCGGACGTGATGGCATAGGCCTTTTCCGGATCATCAAATTGATAGAGTTCCAGATGATGCGTGCGTGCGCCTTCTACCACTTGTATCGTCGCATGAATACGCGCCGGTTGGCCCAGAATCCGTTTCTTTTCTTCCTCGGTGTCAATGAATCCAGTGGCGGCCAGGCCTCCTAAATCCATGAGGAGAGTGCCCACGGCGGTTTTATCTGCGGGGCCTTTCACGGGACTTTGGAACATCCAATTCGGCGTCAAGCTATGGGCTCCTGCCACTCGTGTCATGACCATGGTGGTTGATCCGAGCCGAATGTGAAGCTCCAGGACTCGATCCCGCTCGAAAAACAAGAGGTCTTTGAGCCGGAAGTTCGTGAGGGACTTTTGGGCGAAGGTCATCACATCCAAGGTCGTCAGCACGACCTGATTGTCAGGTTTCGTCTGGACGTACAAGGACGGAGCAAAGGGACCGGCATCCCCTAGAGCCATTTCCTGCGTCTCGGTGGGAGTGGTTAGGGTGAGGGTCAAATACGGGGGCTCTAATCCGTATGCGGACAAATTGCTTGGCCCATCCTCGATATGTCGTTTGATTTTTCCTATCGTCAAGGCTCGTAGTATCCGCCGAATTTCACGCGAATCCGCGGGGGATCGCATGGGTTCGGTCATCATCCACCGCCATTGGTCATCCCGTTCGAGATGGATAGTATACGTGGGGGTGGCCCAGGTGATCTGCGTGATAGCCCGGTCATCAAACGGCAGGATCTGTCGTTCCTGGGTCTCCTGTTTTTCCAGTTGCCGGGATTGTGGAATATCAACGAGGAGGATATAGCCTCCCAAACCCAGAACGACCAGAGCCAGGATGAGCGTTACTCGAACGGGATTGATCATGTTACAGACTTCGCCGCCTTTTCCAAACAGATAGACCGATAAATAAGGTAAGGAGTGGAATGAACAGGACCTGAAAAAATACGAGTGCTTGTTCCTGTGAGGGATTAGGTATGAATGGATGAAAGGCCGGGTCTTTTGGTGTCAGGGAAACTAATGCATCCTCCTGAGCAAGCCAGGCAATCGCTTTTAAGAAAAAATCCGTGTTTCCCGGATAGGTCAGATACCCATTGGTCGCAAATGCGGCATTGCCCACAATGAGGACGGCAGATTGAGCTGTTGGAGACTGGTCGAGCGTTTTGCGGATCAAGAGGCCTGCGACGGTAAAGGGACCCTTGGGGTCTTGCCCCGCAGTGAATTCCGGTTGAAGACTGTTCAGGTCCGTTTCTTCCCAACTTTCCGGAGAGGTTTGCGCTAAGGCGATGTAATCCCAGGTTTTTCCTTGTGCCGTGTCGAAGGTCACTGAGCGGGATACGGGAAACAGGATTGGAGTGGTGAAGTCTTCAGTGATGTCATGTGTGGTAAAGGTCCGAACGAGCAAGGCGGTGGGGCTGCCACGTCCCAAGCGGTCTTGTTCATCAGCCAGGATGCCGGTTCCCACATGAATGCCCCACGGCGTGAAGAGGGGATCCAATGACGTGCCGCTGGCTGGATCATCCATGACCAGTACCCGTCCTCCTTTTTCCAGAAATTGACTTATCCGTTTTTGGTCATCAGAGGTTACGGCTTCTGTGGAGGAGGCCACGATAAGGACTGCCGCTTCGTGAGAAGCTGTGTCTTCCCAATCCACTGTCCCGACCTCATAGCCTTGCTTGGTCAGGGCATCGCCGGCACGAGATAATCCTGACGATTCGGTATCGGATAGACTTTTTTCACCATGGCCCGTGACAAAGGCAATGCGCTTTTTCTTGTCTTGTGTGACACGGAGCAGCGCATTGGTCATGTCGGCTTCAGAAGACCGTTGGAGATAGACCTTTTGGGGACCACTTTCCACGACGACGGTATCGATTCGAGTCACTTGATACTCTTTTGCCTTGTCGGGTTGTCGTTCGGGATCAATGAATGCCAGCGTGATGAGAGGACTCTCCTTTGCGTAGGTCGTCAATAAATCCTGGTAGCCGCCATAGCCCGGACTCCCTTCATGGGTGAAAACCGTCATTTTCACTTCTCTTGGAAGAGTTCGAAGGACTTGATAGGTCTGTCGGCTTAAGGTGAAATTTTGCGTCTCCGAGAAGTCCCATTCCGGCGCATGCTTGGCTGCGAGGAAATTGAGTAAGCCCACGACGACGCCGGCAAGCAGGATCGAAAAGAGGCTGTGTGCGCCGAGTCGGGTAGACCGGGTCCGAGCTAGTGCGGTGAGGCTCCGAAAATGGAAGGCAAAATAGCCCAGAAGGCAGAGTGTTCCCAGGCCGAGCAGGATGGAGGAGAGGCTCCCTCCAGCAGGATAGACCAATGGAAGCCCCAGTCCTACCAGGGCTATTATTGTTCCGGCTATGCCGAGAATTGAAGGCACACGCATTACTTCCATCGGTAGGCGTCAACGGCTTGGTGGGCGGCAAACCACATAAAAGCTATGCCGGAGACGTAATAAAGAATATCTTTGAGGTTGAATAGCCCACGAATCAATCGTTCATAATGTTCGCTAAAAGAGAGATAGGACAGAATGTGTCCGATTGTTGTGTCCCCAATGATGCCTCCTAACGCCCCGAGCATCCAGAGACCTAAGATGCAACCAAAGCTCAAAAAAGCCGCAATAATTTGATTTTCCGTCAATGCCGAGGCAAACAGACCAATAGATATCAGAAGGGCTCCTTGCAGGAACAGGGCGACATACCCAAGATATATTGGTCGCCAATCAAAGGTTGCATAGGCGGAAAGGGTGATCGGGATGAGACTTGTCATTGATAACAGGCCGCTATAGACGATAATTACGCTCATGAATTTTCCAGACACGATTTCATTCACGCCAATGGGAGACGTCAGAAGGAGTTCGAAGGTTCGGAGTTTACGTTCTTCGGCGAACAGACGCATGGTGAGTAATGGGAGAATGATCATGAGGATGAGGTTTATGCTTCGAAAGAGGGGCCTGAACAGCATATCATTGAGATTGAGTTGTGCGTAGGTATTTTGAATTTGCATCAGGCGTATAGCCTGGTTACTCGCATTGGCTGCCGCGGAATAGGCCAACAGGCCTACGATAGCCAAAAAAATGGCCGCAATGACATAGACCACTGGAGACACAAAAGCACTTCGTAATTCTTTGGCAACAATCGTATGAACGGGGGTCATTATGAGAGTAATCCGGGTATAGGAAGTTAGTGTGGCCCGCCAGGCGTGCTGATGCCTGGTCCGCTGGGCGTGTTTGTTTGGGTGAGGACCTTAAACGCATCCTCAAGAGTGAGAGGTTGGGTTTTTAATTCTAGAAGGCCCACATTTCTGGAGACGACTAATTGAGTCAATTCCTCCCGGATATCTCGGCCCATCTGCGTATCCAGAAGATAGGTCTGGGCGGTTGCTCCCTGAGAGACTCGGATGACTCCGGGAATGTGTTGAAGTGCCTCCAACAGGTCCGGATCGAATTGCTTCACGGTTAGACTGAGCGTTTCCGATTCACGGAGTTTGGCCCCTAACTGTTCCGGGGTGTCCACAGCTACAATTCGACCACGGTGAATGATGATGACCCGCTGACAAATAGCGGTTGCTTCCGCCAGGAGATGGGTGCTGAGAATGATGGTGTGGGAACCCGCCAGGCTTTTAATGAGTTCCCGGATCTCAATAATTTGATTCGGGTCTAGGCCTGTGGTTGGTTCGTCCAAAATCAAAACAGGAGGATTGTGCAAAAGGGCCTGTGCCAGACCAACCCGTTGTCGATATCCACGGGATAAATGGCCAATGACTCGTCCCCGCACATCGGCCAGGCCCGTTTGGGTGATGATGGTATCCATCCGTTCGATCAACTGGTCCTCAGAAAGTCGTTTGATTCTTCCCACGAAGGTCAAATATTCAGTGACGGTCAGTTCCAGATACAGAGGAGGAGTTTCAGGGAGATACCCGATATGTTTTTTGACCTCCCAGGGTGTTTCCAGGCAATCAAACCCTGCAATGCGGACGGTTCCCGTGGTTGGGGGCATGAACCCCGTCAAAATGCGCATAGTGGTGGTTTTCCCTGCGCCATTCGGCCCGAGAAATGCCACGATTTCCCCCTTGTTGATGGAAAAAGAGACGTCATCCAACGCGGTTGCGTTCCCGTAGCGTTTCGTCACATGTTGAACGTCAATCATACGGATGCCCAGCGAGTTGTGTCGTGAAATGGTGAGAAAAGCGACTGTAAAATGCAATGGCTCGACAGGAGTCCGATCATACCTATGTGAAAAAAAATCCGTCAAGTTTAAACATGAGGGCAGTGCCGGCTGAGATTGACTCTTTTGATGAAAGTTGTATTATAGCTAGAATTTTACGGATTTTTGAGCTATTCGAGCAAGGGAACTACTACCCTTCCTCGGGAGAGTGGAGTAACAGCCACCATTGAGGAAGTTGTTTCAGGGAAAATATGCGATCCTTGTGCTGTTGGTTGCTATTCTGAGCGGGTGCAGTTCCTGGCATCATGTGTCCATCTTCAGCCATGGTGCCGAGCCGGTTGAGGAGTCTCCCGATTCATCTCCTGCTTTGGTGGTGAGTGCCCCTCCCGTTTCTGTGCCCGAACCGGAACCCTCTCTTCCAATCGTTTCCCAACCTCTCATATCAGAATCTCCGCCGGCTATAGATGATATCAATGCGCAATCTGGCGACCACTCACTTCTTCCCTCGACGTTGGAAGATGTTTTTTTTGACTACGACCAATATTATATACGGAGTGAGGCTGTTCCTATCCTGATGCAGAACGCTGAAGTCCTAAGTCGGCATGCCACTCGTACTGTCCTGATTGAAGGGCATTGTGATGAGCGAGGAACCGAAGAATATAATCTCATTTTGGGTGAGCGCCGTGCGATGGCGGTGAAGAATTACCTTGTGGATTTAGGGGTGAGCGCTTCCTCAATCCGAGTCCTTAGCCTGGGGAAAAACGAACCGTTTTGTTTTCAACCTACTCGTGAATGTTTTCAACAGAATAGACGTGCCCACTTTGTGTTGAAGTAAGACGGTTCAATCTTTCCCAATAGGTGTTTTTGGATTATGTCTTTAGAACTCAAATGAATCCGGTCCATCATGGCCGTCCCTCCTTTTAGGCTATTGTCGGGGTCAATAATCGCGGGATATTTTGGGAGAAAATTTTAAGTCTCTCAACAATATTTTTGCCTTTTTCCTCAAGATGAGGAGGATGTCCATGCGATTTTGGTCCTTTATCATCTGGTTCTTCCTGTTGCTTCCTCCGTCGGCTTTCTCGGAGGTGTGGGATTTTTCCTGTACCGAGGCTGTCTCTCTCTTAAGAGCGGCTCAGGAGCAGGTTGTCCGGAAGCATGACCAACTGCAAGAAGCTAAATTTAGTCTCCGTCATGCTCCAAAGGAATTTGATGGATGCAGGCGGAGCCGTCGTGGATTTCAAGGGGGAGAGATTCATTGTGTAACCCATCAATCTTCCCAAGGGAATCTATTGAGAGATATCCTTGTTGCCCAACGAAGCCTTGATGCCTCTATTCGGGATTTCAAAAAGCACCAAAAAGGTCTGGTCCTCTCCTGCTCGGAGTCTTCTCCTTAACCCGATATTCTTTCTTACCTCGTATTCCATCCTGTGCAGTAGGTGCGCTCTCACAGGTGGGTGCTTTATCAATCCTGCTGCCAAGTTTTTGCCTCCGTTAAAATCCAGGATAGTCAATGCTACATCCCTCACCCCAAGATGGGTGCCTTTTGTTATCGCTTCGCGCTTCCATCTCGTGGAGAGATCATGGCTGTTTTGGCCATCAGGCTTGAAGGTAATGATGCCGGCTCTGTGCCAATCCACCTTTTTGGCCAGAAAGAAGAAAAAAGATGAGAAAGTTCGTATAATCTTCGATCGGCGCCGCGCAATGAAGAGGCGGAGCTTTCCTTATGATCATCATCGACAGGAAGAAAGGACCATTTGGTGGTCAGTCTTAAAAAGATTTTGGCCTCATTTTTTTCTCCTCTCTCTCTCTGCATAGAGGTGATGGCTTGCGGGCTTCTCTTTTTGTGTTTTTCCCGAAAGCAATACCTTGGGAAAATCCTGATTTCCCTGGGATTCATTCTGCTTGTCATCAGCAGTTATGAAGGTGTCTCGGGGCGCATCATTCGTACGTTGGAATCACAATATCCTCCCATTAATCTTTCCCAGGTTCTGACTTCTGGGGGTGCCGGAAATTCGCAAGAATCCGTGAAATGGATTGTTGTCCTTGCCAGCGGCACTACGGGAGATGCCACGTTACCTTATCAGCTTCGAGTGTCTCATCATTCCCGCGTTCGATTAATGGAGGGCATTCGGCTTCATCGCCTGTTACCCGGAAGTAAAATCATTCTGACCGGGGGGACGGGGTTTGAGGGGTCCCCTGAGGCGACCACAATGAGTCGGGTTGCCGAGGAATTAGGCGTCAGCCGGGCAGATATGGTTCTGGAGGTTGAATCCCGTGATACGAAGGATCATCCTCTTTATGTTCGTGATATCATCCACGATGAGCCCTTTATCCTCGTGACAAGTGCTTTCCATATGCCACGTGCCGTCAAATTATTTGAGAAGCAGGGTCTCTTTCCAATTCCGGCCTCCACAGGCCAATGGATTCCTCCCATGCAGTTTTGGTCTTTAGTGAACTTTTTCCCGAGTTCCTCTGGAGTGCGCCTTGCCGAATTGGCCTATCATGAATATATGGGGTTATTAGAGGCCTGGGTTCAAGACCAGATTTAAAGAAGCAGGGGCGAGACACTGAATCTTGACCTTTTAACACGAATCAAAAATCAATTCAGAGAGTTAATGTACCTGTGCAGGGGGCACTATGGGCCTAATTTCTTAGTCCAGGCTGTCCGATAGAGATAGAAAAGAATGCAATCTGGTTGTTTGGTTCACAATATGGGTGGGATTTTGGGGAGATTAGGAACGTAATGATTTGCCACAGATGGGCGGCAGGAGCTCTCATGATATGCCTAAGCGGCTTTTCCCTGGAGGGGTGTAGCATGTGGGAATCGTATTATCATCCGAGCCATGGTTCGATTCGTGCCGATCGTATTTGCCATCCCTATGGGGACTGCCTACAAGGGGAATGGGTTTCCACTGATGGACGAGGTGCGGATCCAATTGAAACCCATTTAGCTTGTGTTGCGCTGGTTTCTGCAGAACAGGGGAATGATTGGAAGAGAGATTCGGTTACTGAGGGATTGGAAATAGGTGAGTGTATGCAACAACAAGGATTTACTCTGAAGCCCTGACAAAACGAGAAAACTTTCTTAAGTCATTTGAAGTAACTGACCGCCCGCTATTCATCTGCACACCCTACTCCTGGGTTCTCCAGGCTGAAGAAAGTCTGTTTTCCGGCTATGCAAGCTTATCTCTCATAGCCATTTGTATCGGTCGCGGTTATGCAAATTGTGGCTTGAAGGGTTTCCTCCGGTTGAAGGCTGAACGAAATTTTTTCTCGAATAGTTCCCCCTCCTTCGGGATTGGTCGCCCTGATCTCTTTATATTTGAGAAATCCTTTTCCTATATCTTGGTAAATGGTAGTCTTGGCAAGATTCGTTAAGGCCTGGCCGTTGGCTTTGGTTGTGGGCTCAATATACGAAATGCTGACAACAGGATTTGATGCCGTAACGGTGATTTTGGCAGACGTAAGGCAATTCGAGGTATCTCTTATTTCAGAAGAGGAAACCTGCTGAGATAGGGGTTGAGACTCCCCTGAAGGAAGGACTGCGTTATTTGGCTCTGGGGATGGATCAGCTTGGGATACGTTTTCGCTGAGGGATGGAAGCTCTGAAGGAAGGCAAGAGGGGCGTAGCCAACATAATACGGTGTCCAGTCTTTCCTGAGATTGAGGGGATGAACAGGAGAGAAGACTGGAGCAAAGAGCAAAGATCATGAGGAATCGAAAATAAGATCTCACAAATAATCCTTGTCTGCGCCGGTTTGGCGAAACTGGATTTCGAAAATGATAAAAAAAACGAAGGATTGATTGTTAAATTTGGCTACCTGCGGATTTTATCCCTCCTGTGGTCTTAACGGAAGATCTGCCTTAAACTTAAGTGTATCTTTAGGATTGCCCTATGAAATGTGCCATAGAAAGGTAGAAATGAACAGGTGAGAAAAAACCAGGGAATCGCTTCTTTATCCAAATCGAAGGGGGCAAAAAGAGGACGTCCTCTCAAAATAAAAGATTCTCCACGGTCGTTAACCAGACCAGAGAGCGTTTTCAAAGAGTTGAGATTATTTGCAACTGATGTGGATGGGGTTTTGACCGATGCCGGTATGTACTATGGGGAATCGGGCGAAGAATTGAAAAAATTTCATACGCGCGATGGTATGGGAATTAAACTCTTGCAGGCCCAAGGGCTGGTCACTGCCATCATTACCATGGAAAACACCAAAATTGTCGCTCGCCGCGGAAAAAAATTAGGCATTCCCGAAGTCTTTCAAGGAGCCAAAGATAAAGTGGCAATTCTGCGCCATTTGTCTGAAAAATACGGGATTCCTTTTGCACAAATGGCCTACATTGGTGATGATGTGAATGACGTGGAGGCCTTGAAAACTGTGGGATACGCCGCGGCCCCCGCCGATTGTGTAGCGCAGGTCCGTCAGGTTGTGCATTATGTCTGCAAAAAAAAAGGAGGGGAGGGAGCTGTTCGAGAAGTTATCGATAGAATTTTGGCTGCAAAAGGCCCTCTGTAGCCCTACAAGTATTTAGTGGATTTTTGAATGGCACATTCCGACAATCTTTCTTATGAGTTTTTACGATTTAGTCATTTGAGTATGGTCTTTTATTCGGTCCCTTGGACCGTTTAAAACGCTTGCAGGAGAAGGATCGAAAATGAACCCTCATGTCTATGGCGTGATTTTAGCCGGGGGGAGTGGTACCCGGTTTTGGCCGTTGAGCCGCGAACGATTTCCTAAGCAATTGCTGAGAATTTTGGGAGAAGGAACCCTCCTGCAGCAGACGTTTGAGCGTCTATTACAGAAAATCCCAGCGAATCGCATGGCCATTGTCACTAACGCAGTTCAAGCAGAATCCATCAAGCTCCAACTCAATCAGTGGAAAGATGACATTGCTGAAAATGTCATCCTTGAGCCGGAAGGAAGAAATACCGCACCGGCGATCGCTCTTGCCGCCTTACAATTGATGCATCAAGATCCTGAAGCGGTAATGGTGGTAGTGCCGGCAGATCATGTCGTGAAGGCCTCAAATAAATTTATGCGAGCCGTGCAATTTGCGAGTGAATTGGCAATGGGTGGGCATCTTGTGACGTTTGGGATTCAGCCGACTCGTCCTGAAACAGGGTATGGCTATATACAGCCTTTGAAGCGAATGCGGGTCGGAGCCAAGGGCCCCTTCATCGGGTATTCGGTGGCCCGATTTGTTGAAAAGCCGAACCTCACAACTGCCAAACGATATGTTCGATCTGGAAATTATTTTTGGAATAGCGGTATTTTTGTCTGGAAAGCTTCCCAAATTTTAGCAGAATTAGCCTTTCATCAACCGGCGTTATCCAAATTGTTAACTGGTTTACAAGGCAAAATGGGAAGTGAGGATTTTTCCTCCCACCTTCGGAAGGTGTATGCCAAAGTCGAACCGCTTTCTATTGACAATGCGGTGATGGAGCATTCTTCCCGAAGCGTGGTGATACCGATAGACTTTGGTTGGTCGGATGTGGGGAGTTGGAGCAGCTTAGAAGAAGTGGTGCCTGTGGATAAAGATGGAAATGTCCGGAATGGAAATATTATAGATCTGGGCAGTCGCGACTCGGTGCTGTTTGGGGATCGAAGGGTCGTGGCAACGATTGGTCTCAACAATATGGTGGTGGTGGATACGCCTGATGCCACCCTGGTCTGTCCGAAAGATCGTGCTCAAGATGTCAAAGGCATTGTGAATTTGTTGAAGCGACAGGGGGCCCCGGAACATTTAGAACATCGAACCGTGCATCGTCCTTGGGGTTCCTATACCGTCATGGAAGAGGGGAAAGGATACAAAGTTAAACGGATTGAAGTTGCCCCTGGAAAACGCCTTTCCCTTCAGCTCCATCATCAACGCAGTGAGCATTGGGTGGTCATTGCAGGGACGGCCCGTGTGACTCGTGGCGAAGAAGTCTATGACTTGCAGGCGGGAATGAGCACGGGGATAGCCAAGGAAACTCCCCATCGTCTGGAAAATCCTGGGAAGATCCCCTTAGAGATTATTGAAATTCAAAATGGGCCCTACCTTGGAGAAGATGATATCGTTCGACTTCAGGACGATTTTGGTCGATTACGACCCATTGGGTAGGATTCGGAGGGAAAGAGAGCCGGATGGGAATTTTTCGAGAATATGATATTCGGGGGATTGTGGCACACGATTTAGGTCCTGATGTGGTTGAGCGAATCGGCCGCGCCTATGCGACCCTGGCGCGAGCACGCGGCGTCCACAATGTCACGGTGGGACGGGATGGCCGTTTAACTTCACCAGCACTTCGGAATCATCTTGTTGCCGGCCTGACCCGTTCAGGGGTCAATGTACTTGATCTTGGCCTGTGTGCGACCCCCTTGCTGTATTTTTCTTTGTTTTCCTGTGATGTTGACGGGGGCATCATGATTACCGGCAGTCACAATGCAGCTGAGTATAACGGGTTCAAGATGTGCATAGGCCGGGAAGCATTGTACGGGGCTGATATTCAAGAATTACAGGTCATTTATGAGAGCGGCGAGTTCGCGTCCGGGTCAGGAACGGTTTTCACGAAATCCATCATTCCTGAATATCTCAAATTTTTACAAGAACATTTTTCTTTGCTTCGGGGCCAGGGACTTCGGGTTGTGATCGATTGTGGAAATGGGGCGGCTTCTTTGTTTGCCAAAGAAGCTTTGGAACAATTGGGATGCGATGTGACCGGATTATATTGCGATTTAGATGGTCATTTCCCCAACCACCATCCGGACCCCACTGTGCTGGATAATCTCAAGGACCTGATTGAGAAGGTCAAAGAAACTGGAGCCGATGTGGGAATCGGGTACGATGGTGATGCTGACCGGATTGGCGTCATTGATGAAAAGGGCCAGATTATGTGGGGGGACCGGCTGTTACTCCTTTTTGCCCGGGATGTGCTGAATGATCATCCAGGGTGTTCCATTATTTCAGAGGTGAAAGCTTCTCAGGGGCTGTATGACGATATTCAAAAACAGGGTGGACGGGGTATTATGTGGAAGACGGGCCATTCCATCATCAAAGCCAAAATGAAAGAGGAAAAGGCTTTGCTTGCCGGAGAGATGTCGGGCCACCTGTTTTTTGCTGATCGGTACTATGGATATGACGATGCTATTTATGCTTCTTGTCGGCTGATTGAAATCCTTGTGAAGCGGAAAAAGCCCTTGTCGGCGCTGTTGGCCGATATTCCTCAAACCGTGGTGACTCCCGAAATTCGGGTTGACTGTCCGGATGATCAAAAGTTTTCATTAGTCGAAATCGTGAAAAACCGTTTGAAACATGCGGCTAACACGCAAAATTCGAAGACATCGGTTTTGCCCATTCGTGACATCATCACCATTGATGGCATTCGTGTCCGCTTTGACGAAGGGTGGGGCCTGATTCGGGCCTCGAATACTCAACCAGCCTTGGTTCTTCGCTTTGAAGCCTCTTCCCAAAATCATCTCACTCAAATTCAGGCCTATTTGGAAGGGCAACTTTCTGAAGCCACCGCAGACCTCACCACTTAACTTTTTCCCGGGTTAGTTTACTTTTTTCAGATCGTGCTGTAGGCATTCTCAACCGCTTTCGGTGAAGGCATCCTCGATCCGATCAAGGACTCTGTGATATGCATCACCGGGAAGGCTCGGCCTTGAATAATCCAGCCGGATCATGATTCGACCATATTCTTTAACGACCGAACGCGACTTTCTGTCGAACGTGCGTTGCTCCTTTATGCGGAAAAGCATATAATGAAATTCCTCTAGTATAGTCTATGGATCATGATTGATGACTCCGCGTTTTTCCTTATCGACCCATACCTTTCGTGAGCAAGCGCCTATTCCTGGCACCTCCGGTGAATTTTCCCGCATCATCATGCAAATTGCTCTGGGTGGGAAACTCATTGCCCAGGATCTTCGAAAAGCCGGATTGAGTCAATTCCTGGGTTCTACAGGGTTAATGAATGTGCAAGGCGAAGAGGTCCAAAAGTTGGACGAACGGGCCAATCAGATATTTCTGGATGTGTTTGAGCACATGGAACTGGTGAGCACGCTGGTTTCAGAGGAAATGGAAAAGCCCTACCTCATCAAAGAAGCCGATGGTCAAGGACGGTATGCGGTCTTTTTGGATCCTTTGGATGGCTCATCGAATATTGATGTCAACGCGTCTTTGGGGTCCATTTTTTCTATTCATCGACTGTCCGTTGAGGGTTTCCCCACTTCTGAAGATACCTTGCGAAAAAAAGGGTGCGATCAGGTTGCGGCCGGATATATTTTGTATGGATCGAGTGTGCTTTTAGTGTATACCTGCGGCCATGGTGTGCACCAATTCACATTGGATCAGGAGGCGGGCGAGTTTTTCCTCTCAGCCAAGAATATTCAAATCCCCAGACATGGGAAAATATATAGTGTGAATGAAGGCAACTACCAAAAATGGTCCACCGGAACTCAGCAATTTCTTCACTATCTTCACGAAGTTGATGCCCAGACAGGCAGACCCTACACCAGTCGTTATTCCGGGTGTCTTGTGGCTGATGTGCATCGGGTGTTGTGCAAGGGTGGCCTCTATATGTATCCGGGAGAGCAGAAAAATCCAGAGGGAAAATTGAGGCTCATGTATGAAGCCGCACCCTTATCATTTTTGGTTGAACAAGCCGGTGGTATGGGGAGTACGGGTGTCGAGCCTGTCAATCAACTAATCCCGAAAGCCCTTCACCAGAGAGTCCCTTTATATATTGGCAGTCAGGATGACGTGACCAAAGCTGAAGCGTTCCTCCGGTCTGAGTCACCGATCTAGGGAAGGAGAATCTCCTATGGTGTTGCGAGTGATATTTCTAGTCATTGGGGTGGTTTTAGGTATGGCTTTCGCCTGGGGAGCAACTAATGGTCAACTAAGTGGATTGCTCATGGGCGGGGTAATCGGGGCAGGGGTTGGTGCAATTATTCTGGCTGTGGAAGACCGGTTGAAGACCTCGCCTTTACCGTTCGTCGTGTGTGGAGGGGGCGGATTAGTTGTTGGTCTCCTTGTGGCGGGATTGATTGCCTCGGTGACGGGATTAGTCGCACGCTCTCCGAATACCATCTTCAACCTTTTGGCAAGCTTAGTGATCTTTTTAGGGATTCCCTATTGGGGATTAATCATGGGAATGCGATTTGCCCATGAAGGTTGGGC
The DNA here is from genome assembly GCA_020632595.1 of Nitrospiraceae bacterium. Taxonomy (NCBI): domain Bacteria; kingdom Pseudomonadati; phylum Nitrospirota; class Nitrospiria; order Nitrospirales; family Nitrospiraceae; species Nitrospiraceae bacterium. The sequence goes on from JACKFF010000006.1 coordinate 183,482, forward strand.
CTCATCAGCCATTCCAACAGGTGATACGGAGTCGGTTCGCATCAAAAAACTTCTTGATACCAGCGTCATCATTGATGGTCGGATCGCAGATTTGTGCGAAACGGGCTTTGTTGAGGGAACTCTTGTTGTTCCACATTTTATTCTCCAGGAGTTACAGCACATTTCCGATTCCTCTGATGGGTTAAAGCGGGCACGTGGAAGACGAGGGTTGGATATTTTGAATGTTCTTCAAAAAGTCAGCAATATTAAGGTAGATCTGGTAGAAGATGATTTTCCTCACGTGAAAGAGGTGGATACAAAGCTTATTGAGCTCGCCAAACAAATGGATGCAAAGGTGCTGACCAATGATTTTAACCTCAATAAGGTGGCCGGAATTCAAGGCGTCCGGGTGCTGAATATTAACGACTTGTGTAATGCGCTGAAACCGGTGGTTCTTCCCGGTGAGACGATCCGGGTTTTTGTTTTAAAAGAAGGAAAAGAGGCCGGGCAAGGTGTGGCCTATTTGGATGATGGCACCATGGTGGTGGTTGATCATGCCAAACGATGGATCGGTAAAAATGCGGATGTGGTTGTGACGAGTGTTCTCCAAACGAGTGCCGGCCGAATGATTTTTACCCGCCTGAAAGAAGAAACCGAACACGAGGAGTTAAGCTTCTCGCGTGTTTAATTCTGTTGTGGCGGTGGTTCCCGCTGCGGGCCTTGGTACCCGCATGGGAGGAAATACCCCCAAGCAATATCTTACAATTGGGAATCTGCCTCTTTTAGTCTATTCACTCCAGATTTTTCAAGAACTCGAGGAGATCGGCGAAGTCATTCTTTCCGTTCCAGCAGCGGATCGGGAGTATTGCTGGCGTAAAATCGTACAACCTTTTGGTCTAGAGAAAGTCACCAAAGTGGTGGCGGGAGGAGCCCGGCGACAGGATTCGGTTAGAAACGGACTTGCCGCCATTTCCGACCGACCTGACGGGGTTTTGGTTCATGATGGTGTTCGTCCCTTTATTGATCAAGTGATGGTCAGGAAAGTGATCGATTGTGCCGGAAAAACAGGTGCCGCGGTAGTGGCAATGCCGATCCATGATACCGTGAAGCGGGTTGATCCATCTGGAATCATTCAAGAGACGCTGAAGAGGGAAGAACTCTGGCAGATTCAGACACCGCAGGTTTTCCGATATGACTGGCTGGTTGAGGCACATCAACAGGCGCAAGACCATCAGTGGGACGTCACCGACGATGCGGCCCTCATTGAACGGATGGGTTACCCCGTTTCCGTTGTGGAGGGAAGTTGTTTTAATATAAAAGTGACCAAGCCGGATGATCTGGTGTTTGGGAAAGCGATTTTGGAAACGATTGGAAACCGCAGGTGAAATTTCCGGCTAGCCTTCATTCAAAAAGATCTTTTTTTCGCTCGGCGTTGATGTGAAATGAGAATTGGTCAAGGGTATGACATTCATCCTCTTCGGGTAGGCCGTCCCCTGATTCTGGGTGGTGTGGTCATCCCACATTCTCAAGGGTTGGATGGCCATTCCGATGCTGATGCCCTGACCCATGCCGTTTGCGACGCCATTCTAGGAGCCATGGGAGAAGGAGATCTCGGAACACGGTACCCAAGCAGTAATCCGGAATACAAAAATCTCTCGAGTTTGGTTATGCTACGAAGTGTTGCGCAGACCCTTCGTGATAAAGGATTTTATTTGGTGAATCTGGATACGGTCATTCTAGCCCAGGCGCCGAAATTAGCCCCGTATATGGCCTCGATGCAAGAAAGTCTTGCGCAAGTGCTACAGGTTGCTCCTTCTCAGGTAAATGTCAAAGTCAAAAGTGGTGAGGGAATTGGAATGATTGGGCGGGCAGAAGGCATTGCGACAATGGCCGTTTGTCTCATTGAATGCACCACGCCCTTGAAATGATGCCGTCTTCTTTTCCTTGGGGTATATCCGTATGGTGGGCGTATGCGATGGGTTAAACGAATTACTGAAGATTTGCATGCGGTTTTTGAGCGCGATCCGGCTGCAACCAGTCGCTGGGAAGTGCTGCTGGCCTATTCAGGTTTTCATGCGTTATTAGCACATCGGGTGGCTCACTGGTTATGGAAGAAAAACATTCCGATTGTCCCGCGGTTAATTTCCCAACTGGCCCGTTGGCTGACCGGTATAGAAATTCATCCCGGTGCTCAAATTGGACGAGGGTTTTTTATTGACCATGGGATGGGGGTCGTGATTGGCGAAACTGCTGTTCTGGGCGACTTTGTCACCCTCTTTCAAGGCGTGACGCTGGGTGGAACCGGCAAAGAACGGGGTAAACGCCATCCAACATTGGGAAACCATGTGGTCGTTGGAGCTGGAGCAAAAGTACTGGGAAATATCACGATCGGAGATTTTGTTAAAATTGGAGCTAATTCGGTGGTTCTTCGGTCAGTGCCTTCAAACTCAACGGTCATTGGGATACCCGGCAGGATTATAAAAACTATTGGAGATCGGGTGCCTGAAGCAACCATGGATCATGCCAATATTCCGGATCCGATAGCTGAACGGTTTGATGCGATGGAACAAGAACTCCTCGCCCTACGAAAACAGGTGGAGCAATCTGAAAAGCGAATGTAATGGTTACGAGGGAATGCTCCATATTGTGTTAGGAGGAGAGGTCTTCTACACTATGGAAAAATGGTTGACCTATGGGAAAATCTTGTTGAAAGGGAGGGATATTTTGTGAAGGGATCCAACGTTATTACGCCGCGGGTTAAAGAAATATTACGGAATTATGATGGTAATGTTCCTGGAGTTCTTACAAATATTGCCAGGTTGTTGATGACGGGGCGGTTGGCCGGGACCGGTCGCCTGGTCATTCTGCCGGTGGACCAGGGCTTTGAGCATGGTCCCGCCAGAAGTTTTGCCGTCAATGCTTCAGGGTATGATCCCCACTATCATTTCCAGCTGGGCATTGATGCCGGATGTAATGCCTATGCGGCTCCTCTTGGATTTCTCGAGGCGGGGGCGGCAGAATATGCCGGTCAAATTCCACTTATACTGAAATTGAACAACAATGATTCACTGTTTGAAAGCAAGGATCCCAATTCTGCAATCACCGGGAGCGTCCACGATGCACTACGCCTAGGGTGTTGTGCCGTGGGATATACGATTTATCCAGGCTCTGCCCATAGTCAGGAAATGTATAGTCATCTGCGGGAAATTGCCCAAGAGGCGAAGTCCCACGGACTGGCGGTGGTGGTCTGGTCGTATCCACGTGGGGCAGGCCTAAGCAAAGAAGGTGAAACCGGAATCGATGTCGTTGCCTATGCCGCACAAATTGCGGCCCAACTCGGAGCTCACATTATCAAAGTGAAGGTGCCCTCAAATCATATTGAGCAGGCGGCGGCAAAAAAAGTTTACGAGGCCGAAAAGATTCCTATTAGCACGCCAGCGGAACGTATCCGCCATGTTGTCCAGAGTGCCTTTCATGGGCGACGCATTGTTATCTTTTCGGGCGGGGCCAAAGGAGAAGATCAGAAAATTTTCGATGAAGCCAGAGGAATACGGGATGGTGGAGGGTTTGGGTCCATTATTGGGAGAAATTCCTTTCAACGTCCGAGACCGCAGGCTCTGGAATTTCTCTCAACCGTCATGAAGATCTATGCCGGGGAGCTTTCATAAAGATTCCATCGGCCAAGTTAAGAAACTTCTACACCGACGAGAACAGCTCTAATTAGACTGTAGAATCAGGGATATAACCCTCGGCATTGGTGGGCTTGAGCCACCTCCTCAATTCCTGCGATCAATGCAGCTGTTCTCATTGTCAGTTTTTTCTCCTCGGCATGGTAGAGTATGCGGTGGAACGCTGCGGTGATGATGTTCCTGAGTCGGCTGTGGATATCTGATTCCTGCCACGAAAATCGTTGGGCATCCTGCACCCATTCAAAATATGAGACGATGACCCCGCCGGCATTGGCGAGAATATCCGGGACAACAAAAATTCCCCGTTCCTGCAAAATGGCATCCGCTTCGAGAGTTGTTGGGCCATTGGCTGCCTCGATCAGGTACTGGCATTGAAGGCGGGATGCGTTATTGAGGGTGATTTGTTCAGACACTGCGGCCGGAATGAGCACATGGCAGGGTAGCAGGAGTAAATCTTCGTTAATAATCTGTTCACCAAATTGCGTGAGCGAAGGAATCGACGCTTTCTCGGTGGTCAGGTGAGAGAGTATCCCTGGAATATCCAGACCTTTCGGATTATACAACCCCCCCATCTGATCGCTGATCGCCAGAATTTTTACGCCTTCCTGATGAAGAATTCGTGCAGTATGGGATCCGACATTCCCAAACCCTTGAATGACTACGGTCGTGTCTGAAGTGGAAAGACCAACATGACGTAGGACTTCCAACGTCACATCCACCACTCCACGACCCGTCGCTTCTTCTCGGCCAAGGGTGCCTCCAATTGAAAGGGGTTTGCCCGTAACTACACCACGGACGGTAAACCCCACCTGCTGACTAAAGGTATCCATCACCCATCCCATGACTTGCTGATTGGTCCCGATGTCCGGGGCGGGGATGTCTTTGTCCGGTCCCAATAATGGAAAAATTTCTGCAATGTAGCGTCGGGTGACACCTTCTAACTCGGATGGTGAAAGAAGTGAGGGGTTGACGGCGACTCCCCCTTTGGCTCCGCCAAACGGCAAACCCGCTAACGCGGTTTTCCACGTCATCCACATGGCCAAGGCCGCGACTTCCCCGAGGCTGACGTCGGGATGGAAACGAATGCCGCCTTTTGTTGGGCCGCGGGCGACATCGTGATGCACGCGATACCCACGGAAGACTTGAACCTTTCCGTTATCCATTCGGACAGGAATACTAACGCAGAGAGACCGTTGTGGGGCTTTGAGTCGCTCAAGTAATCCTGAGTCCAGATTCATATGATGGGCAGCCTGATCAAATTGCGCCACAGCCAAGCGAAATGTTGGATGATTAAACTCTGGAGCAAAGTCAGTGTTCATAGTAGATATCCAATGAGATGAAAATATGAAGTCCTGTTTTTAAGTATATCAGGAATCTCAGCGCAAGTAGCTTCTTTCCTTGGAAAAAGTTTAGGCCTTCTGAAGAAGAAATCTTTAGCTACCAATGGGAGAAAATCAAAAAATTTTAAAAGGCTTGCACGCTCCGTGACCTTGTGCGGGAATGACAGGCGGTGCAGATTGTCCGTTCGGCCGGAAGATGGCAGGTTTTTTTATCTTCATGATGGTTTAGTACAACACTTGAAGGAGATAAAGGCCTTGTGGAGGAGCGGTTTCTCCTGCAGCCCGCCGGTCTTTAGCCTGAAGAATGTCTTGAATGGAATCCGGTGATCTTTTGTGTCGCCCGACCTCGGTCAGGGTTCCAATAATTGCCCGAACCATTTGCTTCAGGAATCGATTGGCCTGAATCTGAATGATCAGGGACATGAGATCCGAGCTGAGGGAAACTTGGGACACGACACACATGGGATCCGATGTACTGGCATGGGGGCCTTGAAACGAGGTGAAGTCATGACAACCTATCAATCCAGGCATGGCCTGCCGGATGGCCGGGATATCAAGGTCATAGGGTAGGTGCCAGACACGATTCCGATCGATAGCCGGGCGGGCGGGATGTCTGGAGATTCGATATTCGTACAATTTTTCCTTTGCACTGTAGCGAGCATGAAACGATTCAGGAACCTCTTCACTCGAAAGGACAGAAATGTCATGCGGGAGGGCGCTGTTAATCGCGAGACCCCACTTATGAATTGGAATGGATTTGTCGGATTGAAAGCTGACCACTTGTCCACGGGCATGGACGCCAGCGTCGGTTCGTCCCGCGGCGATGACAGAAATGTGTTGTTGGGTGATGCGTGTGAGCGCTGTTTCTAGTGCGGCTTGGATGGTTGGCTGATTGGGTTGTCGTTGCCATCCAACGTAAGCCGTGCCGTCATATTCGATTGTCAGTTTAATAGTGGCCATGATTCGAAGGAGGAGGATGACGAAACGGGCTTTGGCATCCTGCAAGCTATGGGCGTGGAAATCATGAGCTTACAATGTTTTGATAGTCATGGGAACATGAGGCCCCCAAAAGCCAATTGAAGAAGGCGGGAACAATCCCGCTATCGGGAAGCGGTTTGTAAGGGAGTAATGTAGGATTGAAGTCCCTTAAATATGCCCTCGGCCACTCGCTTTTGATAGGTAGAGCTTTGTAGAAGCTTTTCCTCCGTTGGATTGGAGATAAAGGCAATCTCGGCCAAGATGGCAGGCATGGTGGTCATTCGCAGCACAAAAAATGGAGCTGTTTTGATCCCATGATCCTTAATTTTATAAAAGGTATCCAAAAACTTCACCAGGGAATTCTTGGTTGTCCATGCTAACTCACGGGAATCGTCAATCTTTTTATCGTTAAGCTTGTCGGCAAGGATAAATTGCCAGGGTGCGGCATTTTTTTCAAGAGGGGTGCCATTTTCCCGTGCAGCAACAGCAAGTGCTCGTGGGTCACTGGCTTCACCAAAATGATAGAATTCCAACCCTTTCACGGAAGCTTGGGAATGGGAGTTAATGTGAATCGAGACGAAAAGATCCGCTTTGTGCGTATTAGCGAATGTTGCCCGGTCTTCCAATTCGATGAAGACATCCGTTTCTCGAGTCATGAAGACTTTCGTGGAACCTTCCTTGGTAAGCAGGTCTCGCAAATGATTCGCGATATGTAAGACGACATCCTTTTCTCTTGTACCTTTGCGTCCCAAGGCCCCGGGGTCTTTTCCTCCGTGTCCCGGATCAATCACGATCACCAGATCTTTTTTTATGACAGGTGGTGGCGGAGTTGGCGGAGTAGTCACTGGAGAGGCTGGTGTGCTCGTGTCTGGCGCACGGGCGAGAGCCGATGTCTCGGTTATGGGATACAGGTCAAGAACAATACGAGCAGGATTTTTGAGGACATACCACTTATAGCGTTTCCACCCGTCAATGGGTATGCTGAGAAGAATGGATCCAGAAGAAGTGGTGGAAAGGTCCAATTGTAAAGGAAGTGAGTCTGCTGTTGATTTGATAAGGGCGGGATTGGCAAATTGCGTGTTGGGAAGTTCCAACTGAAATGTTGTGGCCGTTTGATGCTCTTGGGGCGCTGGATGAACAGAGCGAGTGAGGTCTAATACAACACGGGTGTAGTTTTTATGGCGATGAGCACGAATATTGCGGATGGAGGTTGACGGTGGTGATTGTGCAATAAGATGAATCAGTGGCGGAGCTTGTTCCCCCCCAAACGGTTGAGTTTCTGCTGCTCCCCCAGTCAGGGGAAGAGATCCCAACAGGAACAACATGCCGATGCAGGAATAAAAGGAAGTCATTCGAGTGGAAGGCATAGGTAGTAAACCGTTCCTCTCTTTTTTCGCAGAAGATCGACTTCTTGTCAAGGGAAGAAGCACTTCCGACGGACGTCCTCTTGCAGTTAGACTCAATCAGGAGGGGTCGACCATGTCCCGCATCATGAAGGAATCATAGTGGCACCGAAACATTTGATCATCGATGGATATAATGTACTGGGCGCAATGGGGCTCCCGCCCCATCGGGTCGTTGAACAGGGGGAGCATCGTCGAGAGGAGTTTATTGTGCGGCTAGGCCTGTATGGAAACAAACTCCACCATCTGATCACCCTAGTTTTTGATGCCTGGCAACAATCGGGAGCGAGTCGGCAGGTCATCCACCGAAATGGTGTGACAGTCATTTATACGGGCCAGGGTGAAAAGGCGGACGGGGTGATTCAGGATTTAATCCGGAGCCATGGGAAAGGGGCCGCAGTCGTCTCTTCGGATCTTGAAGTGATCGCAGTTGCAAAAGCTTTTGGGGCGTTTTCGATCAGGTCTCAAGAATTTGTCACACGCCTGGCTTCTTCCGTTTTCCAGGGAGAAGCGGTGCGTCGCCCCCAAGGAGGATTCTCCCAAAAGGATAGTGATGAGGAGCCGGTCCGATCTAAAGAGAAGAAGGGCAATCCTCGAAGGCTTCCCAAGAAGGTGCGTCAACGCAATCGGATCATGAAGAAATTTTAAAGAGCTGACGGGCATTATTGGTGGTCAGTTCGGCCACACGAGCCAATCCGGTTTTGGAGTCACCATATTTAATTTTCGCAATTTGCTCCGCCACATAGGTGACATAGGAGGATTCGTTACGTTTTCCTCGAAGGGGCACGGGAGTCAGATATGGGGCATCGGTTTCAATGAGTAACCGGTCATCGGGGACCGTGCGAATCACTTCATGTAACTGAGAGGCATTGCGAAAGGTGATGATTCCTGAAAATGAGAGATGAAAGCCGAGGTCCAAAGCACGTTTGGCAAATGCCAGATCCTCCGAAAAACAATGAAAGACGCCTCCCACTTTTTCGGCATGTGCGTCTTGCAGGATTGCCAGCGTATCCTCCTGCGCTTCACGTGTGTGAATCACCAATGGAAGGGTGAGTGATTGCGCCAGTTCAATTTGTTCACGGAAGCGTTGACGTTGGGTTTCTCGAGGAGAGTGATCGTAATGATAATCAAGCCCGATTTCGCCGAAGGCGACGACCTTTGGTTGCTGGGCCAGTTGCCTGAATTCAGCATACCAGTTGGGCTCAATGCGTTTTACTTCATGGGGATGCACTCCGATCGTGGCATACACATTGGGTCGGCTTGTGGCTAATTGCACGGCTGCATGACTTGTCGAAAGATCGCATCCAATCGTGACAAATTTTTCCACGCCGGCTTCCTGGGCACGTTGGAATATGGCGTCTCGATCTGAATCATAACGGGGATCGTCCAAATGAACATGGGTGTCGATCAGCATGAAGAGGGCCTTTCTTGTTAAAAAACTGTACCTTATCATACCCATCCAATTTCTTGCAGGATATCGTGTCCCCTGAGGACAAATCCCGAATAGGTACGGGACAACAATGAATATGGATGAATTATGGTTTGCGTCCATTAATGGATGGGCCGGCCGGTTTGCTGGATTGGATTGGTTCATGCTTCAGGTGTCGCAGGAAAGCAATCTGGTGATTCCTGGCATCCTGCTCGTGGGGTATTGGGGGTGGATGAAATGGGGCGAGGCAAGACTCGCGATTCCCTGTTTAGGGCTCCTTATCGGCTTGAGTGATTTCCTGGGCGGCCAGATGAAGGTCTTGATTGGGCGTCCACGGCCTTGTCAGGTTCTGGAGCACATTCATGAATTAGTCGGGTGTGGGGGAGCGTTTAGTATGCCGTCCAATCACGCGTTGAATTCGGGCACGGCTATTAGCTTTCTTGTCATGCTCTATCCCGCATTAGGGTGGGTATTGTGGCCACTCCTTGGCCTGATTGGCTTGTCCCGTGTGTTTCTCGGTGCGCATTATGTTACAGACGTGGTGGTTGGTATTGGCCTTGGGGTACTGTTAGGAGGTGGGGTGGGATTTATACTTAAGACACGGGTGTTTGGAAGAAAACCTCTTGCGGGTTAATGGTGGTGCAGATGAGGAGGGATGGGTTCTGTGCCAGTTGAGCCGTTCGTCAGATAACTGAGGTTGCAATGCAAATCCTCTTGCTCCTGGCATTCGGTTTCCAATTGAATGGTTAAGTGGTGAATGCCGAATTTCGAAGAGAGTATTGATTGAATGGGCGGGAGGAGTTGATCTTTATCCGGAACCGCCTCGGGGTCTACCAACACGTGACACGTCAACATCACAATGCGGGGTTCAACCGACCAGATATGCAGATCATGAACTTTTCTGACACCAGGAACGTTTTCAATGGTAGCCACGATATCTGATGTTTTGAGGTGAGGGGGCGTCGATTCTAATAAAATATCCAGCGACTCACGAAAGAGTGGCCAACTGCCTTTCACGATAACGATGACGATGAGGAGGCTGATCAAAGGATCTAAGATGGTGAAGCCGGTCAGGGCGATTCCCAATCCGGCGATAATGACGCCAAGAGACATCCAGGCATCCATCACCATATGAAGAAAAGCCCCGCGAATATTCAGGTCATCTTCGGCTCCACGACGCAATAACAGGGCGACGGCAAGATTGGCGAACAAGCTAATACACGCGATCACCATCACCCAAAAGCCAGGTACGTCAACCGGAGAAAACATCCGGTCAAGAGCAAACACTCCAATTATTCCACCTGTGAAAATGAGCAGAAGGCTATTGAGAAATGCCGCAATAGTTCCGGCGCGGTGGTAGCCAAACGTCCGAAGTTCCGTGGCGGGTTGGGTAGCCAGAATATGTGCATACAAAGCTAATAAAAGAGCGCCTTGATCGATCAAATTGTGCCCGGCATCGCTCATGAGCCCAAGGCTATTGATCGCATAACCGCCGATGAATTCAGCCAGAATGATGATGCCATTGAGGACGAGGCCCAGCTTAAGTCGATGCGTGAGAGGGGAGCCGTTCAACTCTGAAGGTGTCATAGGATCTACTCTCGCATGAATCTCAAGTCTGGACAATGGGAAGAGGCCAGTCTTCCTTCGTTGTACCACAAACGGAATGGAGTGATCCCGCAATTGCGAGTTGGAGAATGGTAAAGGAAAAGCAAAGGGGGAAGTCCCCCCTCCCTTTTATGCGGCGGGTACGATATTTACACGTCGAAAGAGTCGGTTTTGACGGCCTGTTTGGTGGCATCCACAGCGGAGTTAACCCGAGTGGCCGCCTGTTTCATGGTTTTTCTGGCCTCCTCAGACCAGGCATGCACAGCCTCTTTTGTTTGAGAAGCCATATCTGAAAATTCGTCCTGTGCGGTCTTTGCCCCTCTTGCCAATCGATCACGCACGTGAGTCCCTGCCTCCGGCGTCAGAAGAATGGCGCTACCGGCGCCCAATAGAAATCCTGCAATGAAGACAAAAGTATTCACCCAACATGAGTCGCCTTGCGTCGTATGCTCATCCATCGTGAAATTCCTCCTTAGTAAACCTTAGCTTGATTGTTATGACCGATCCTCAGGAGTCTTCGATGCAGCCATGGCCATGATGGCTCCTCCCAAGAGCACTCCAGAGGCAAAGATAAGACTGTAGGATAAGCCCGTTCGAAGTTCAGGCCATGTGTCCAGAACACGTTTCCATAGTGGGACATCTTCGGAAAAATGGACGTGTCCCTCCCAGCCCAATCCTCCCTCCGGTGTGGACTGACCAGAATATGATTCCTGGTCTGAAGCGTGTGCCGTGTTCAATTTGCTCATAGTCATGAGACGGGCTCCAATAAGGCAAAAGGAAAATGTTGAAAAAGCACTCCTACAGGTAATCCTACCATGCTCAGGCCATTTTGTGGAGTGACAATTTCTTGGGTCAAAAGATTACGAAACGAGTGTGCCATGAATTCCGGAGGGAGCCGCATCGAGGTTTTTCCCCATATGGGTTCGCCGAGCGGACTGATGGTCTGGTCGGGGATAAGAGTCGTTAACAGTCGTGGGAATATGACCAAGCAGATCTGTGAGTGATTGTGTCTCATGAATCCGCACACATGATGGGCCTGTTCCCCCTTGAATTCCAGGGGTCGATACGATCCTTCCAGAAACAGTTGGGGGTTGCTCTTCCGGATATGAAGCGCGGTAGTGGTCAAATACATTTTGATCAGGCCGCTTTCGGCATCCTGTAACAACCGCTGGACAAGGTCGAGAGGAGCAATTGTCTTTTGCAAGTGTTGTAATTCGGACAGCCGTTGTTGTCTGAAGACGTAATCGACGGGTTGTCGGTTGTCCGGGTCGACCAGTCTGAAATCCCAGAGCTCCGTGCCTTGATAAAAGTCGGGGACACCGGGAGCAAGGATTTTAATAAGGACCTGACTCAGAGAATTATAGATCCCATATTTGGAAATGCGTTGTTGAAAGGGGATAAAATCTTGAAGAAAGACATTTGAAGACCTGAGAGAAAGGATGCGTGCAAGAAATTCTCCGACGGTGTTTTCCCAGGCTTCATCGGGATTTAACCAGCTGGTGTTCACTTTCGCTTCCCGTAAGGCTTTAACCATATACCCCTGCATGCGTCCCAAGAATTGAGGCTGTGCCGCTTCCGAGAGACCCTCCGATGGCCAGGCGCCGAGCAGTGTCTGGTAAATCAAGTATTCTTCATTCAAGCTCGGTGCCAGTTGATCATTGAGTTTGTGTTTGGCTTTTTTGTTCAGTCGATTCCAGGTCCTAAGATGCTGCCGCCATTCTTTGGGAATTTCCGACAACACATTGATTCGGGCCCGAACATCCTCGCTGCGTTTTGTGTCATGGGTGGACGTGGAGGAGAGGCTTGCCGGCCATTGGGTGGCCCGATCCTGCATGTATTGGTGAAATGTTGAAAGCGGGATACCAAAGTGTTGTGGCTCGCCGCCGACTTCATTTAAAGATGTGAGGCGGTTGTAACAATAGAAGGCGGTATCTTCGACGCCTTTCGCCGTGACCGGGCTGGTCGTTTGCTGAAATTTCATAACAAAAGGGCGGATCACCTCCCAATCAAGATCCGGTGAATTCTGGGGAATTCTCAAGAGGAGATCGCGGATAAAATCGAAGACCAGGTTGCTGATGGCAGGATTGCGTCTTTTAGCTCGGGCCACCGCTAGCCGAATATACGCGCGATCACGATCCAGGACGCCTTCGAGAGGATCGGGTCCAATATAGGTTCGATACACCGGAAAACAGGCAATGATTTCCCGGATCGCATGGATCAGACTATTGAGCGTAAAATCCCGTGAGCGCCGGTTTCGCTCAGAGAGGACATTCAGCTGATGCCCTAAAGCATTGATTTCTCCTGACATGGAGCTGGTCATGATGAGGTTTTTGCAGTCATAAATCAGATCGTCATATTGGAGCGACTGTTTGGTAAATCGATTGTAGATCTGCTCGATCTGTCGTTGGTGGGTTTCCTGGATGAATAATTGATTGACGAGGGCAAGGTAGTCATATCCGGTTGTGCCATGGCACAGCCAATCGGACGTGAGACGTTCCTCTGTACCCAGGATTTTTTCAACGAGGAGATAGAGGGAGCGGCCTTGGGCGTCGGTCTGAACCTCCAAGTGTTCAGCCGCCCATTGTTGCCATTGGGCCAGAAAGGCCCTTGGATTATACAGCCCGTCGACATGATCAATTCGCAGTCCATTCACGGCACCGGTTGTTAATAATTCAAATATTTTTTGATGGGCCGCTTGGAAGACTTCCGGTTGCTCCATGCGAATGGCCGCCAGTTGGTTAATGTCAAAAAACCGGCGATAATTTATTTCTTCAGCGGCGACCCGCCAATAGGCCAGGCGATAGGCCTGGTGACTTACCAGGCGGTCGAGGACATCGAATGTGCGGGGAGAGTCCTTCATGCCATTAAGTAACCGGATATTCTCCAGTAGAAAATCGCGAATGGTTGAATTGTCGGCAATCACCGTGGAGAGGCGGCGGCGGATCACCTCTTTCTCCCGGTATCGTTCGGCAACCCGCTCGGCTTCCGTCTCGGTTCTTGCCGGTAAATGGGAAAGAGCGGTGATAATGCTTTGATATTCATGCAAGTGCGGATCAGAATTTTCCAGAATTTGGTTGAGGGTGTCATGCCTGAAGGTCAGAATAGTACTCCATGTGCAGGGATCAATAGGCAGACGATTTTCATAATAGGTGAGGAAAAATTGTCCGTCGTCATAGTGGAGGGTGATTTCCTGGTTTTCGAGAACAATGCCGTATTGATCTCCGAGAATGGGAAGAAGCACCTTGTTTTCTAATTCCGGTTTCACCGGTGTCCAGTCAATATCGAAAAATGTGGCGTAATGTGAGGAGGGACCATTTTCCAAGACATCCTGCCACCAAAGATTCGTCGATGCGGCTATTCCCATATGATTCGGGACGACGTCCAATATCTGACCCATGCCATGTTGGTGGAGTGCTTGGATAAACGCCTGAAAATCGGCCTCCGTCCCGATTTCTGGATTTAATTCCGTGGGATCGACCACGTCGTATCCATGAGTACTCCCCGGAGTGGCTTTCAGATAGGGAGAGGCGTAGCAATCGGTAATGCCAAGTTGAGACAGATACGGGAGGATGCGAGAGGCGTCCTGGAATGTGAATGATGCGTTAAACTGCAGGCGATAGGTCGAGAGGGGAATGTGCAGAGGCAGAGGAGTCATGCTCCCTCCTTTATGTCAAAGAGGAGGGTGAGGAATGGATGGCCCGTCCGCCATAGGATTGCCCGCGAGGGATGAGAGTGAGGCCGAGCTTCCCGGTTGTGGATCGCCGACTGTCTCGTCCGTGTTTGTCTCCTAGTGTGGTTCCGGCCGAAATTATGTTAAATCGGTCAATGATACAGCGGTGGAGTTGGCAATTGGATCCAATGAGTGTCCCGTCAAGAATAATTGATTCTTCTATGGTACAGCCTTCTCCAATTCTGACATTGCGTCCAATGATGGAACGTTTTACCGTACTCTCTACGACGAGGCTGCCCTGGCCGACCATGGCATCATCCATATGGGATCGGACTAAACTGGCAACGGGTTCAACCGACGCATCGGTCAGAATAGGCCATTTGACATTTCGTAAGTCAAGGATCGGCGACTCTCCCAGAATATCCATGTTTGCTTGCCAATAGGCCTCCAGGGTTCCGACGTCACGCCAGTAGCCCCATTCTTCGTAGGGATGAATGCCGGGAACCACGTTATCCATGAAGTCATAAGCGAGGACCCGGTGAGATTTGATGAGCGACGGAATAATGTTCCGGCCAAAATCGTGCGTGCCGGCTTGACTGGCATCTTGTTCCAGGATTTTCACAAGAATGTCGGCGTTAAAAATATAATTTCCCATCGAACTAAACGCCATCCCGGGATTTTCAGGCATGGGCTTGGGAGAGGCCGGCTTTTCCTCAAATCCAATAATTTGATGATCGGCATTGACTTCGACAATTCCGAATCCCTTTGCTGCTTGAATCGGAACGGGAAGAGACGCGACGGTCACATCCGCTTCCTGGTCAAGATGAAATTGAATCATCTGACGAACATCCATACGGTAAATATGATCGGCTCCGAAGACCGCCACCAATCCTGGCGCAAAGTCATGAATGAGGTTAATATTCTGATAGACGGCATCGGCTGTCCCTTCGTACCATTTGCCGCGTCCCTTCATCTGGGGAGGGACGACCGTAATAAAGTTTTGACGGTTGGTACCGCCAAAACGCCACGCCCTTCTCAGGTGTTCAATCAAAGATTGTGAGCGGTATTGCACCAGCACATACATGGACTGGATGCCGGAATTAATAAAATTGCTGAGGACAAAATCGACAATACGATAGGTGCCGGCAAACGGCACGGACGGTTTACTTCGTTGTTCCGTTAACGGCATGAGCCGTTCCCCTTTTCCACCGGCCATGATCATGGCCAGGATTTTCTGGGGCGTCCGTTCGATGATTTTTTTGCGTCGAGGTCTGGAAGGGCTCTTCATAGGGGTTTAGGTGTTGGACGGAGGATTGGTGAATTCGGCGACGGAGCGTTCCAGTGTCGCAATCGTTTTTTGTTGCTTGGCGATCAGCCGGATTTTTTTTATATAGACGGGCAATGCAGCCAGTACGGTCAGGCCGACTCCTAACGCCAAAGCCGTGAGCAATATGAGGGCCTGCGACCCTTGAAAGGTCCAGGCAAAAAAGTTCAGAATGACGGGCTCGGAGTTTTGTATCGAAAAGGCAACTGCAAAGAACAACAAAAGCAGCAACGCCAACAGTGCAGAATACATAGTCCCTTTTGTTATGTTAGGATGTTGTTAATTAACACAGAAAGGACTTATTGGCAATGCCAACGCTCTCAAATCGTTTTCAACGACTGGTTTCGGCCACCGAATGGGATCCGTTTTCCACATTGGGTCCTCATCGTGGGGAATCAACCGAATCTTCTGGTATCTGCATCAGGGCTTTCCTGCCTGAGGCTGCCGAAGTTGCGGTGCTTCCCGGTTCAAATGGCGATAGCCCCATTCCCATGAAGCTTGTCCATCCTGCTGGAATTTTTGAAGCACGATGGGAGAGGCCATTGGGCACGGATTACCAGTTTCGCATTGTCGATCGACAGGGAAAATCCAGTCAACGCCATGACCCCTATGCGTTTCTTCCTCGTATCTCGGATTTTGATTTGCATTTGTTCGGTGAGGGCAAACTCTATAGAGCCTATGAACAGCTTGGGGCGCAAGTTTGCATCCATCAGAATATTCATGGGGTGAACTTTGCTGTGTGGGCACCCAATGCCAAACGGGTCAGCGTGGTTGGAGACTTCAATGAATGGGATGGGCGCCGGCATCCGATGAGAAGCCGCGGAGGTGGTGGAATTTGGGAGTTATTTATTCCGGATATGCATGATGGTGCGGTATATAAATTCGAAATTTTACCGCAAAATGGGGATGCGCCTTTTTTGAAAGCGGATCCGTATGCCTCCTCAGCAGAATTACGACCCAAAACGGCCTCTGTTGTTTGTGACCTTTCCGGGTATGAGTGGCGCGATGGAGAGTGGATGGCAGCCAGGCAAACATGTAATCCTCTCGCTCAGCCTTGGTCCATCTATGAGGTGCATTTGGGGTCCTGGAGACGCGTTCCAGAGGAAGGGTCTCGATGGTTGACCTATTCAGAATTAGCGCAAACCCTCATTCCCTATGTGAAGGACATGGGATTTACCCACATTGAGCTGATGCCGGTGACGGAACATCCCTTTGACGGGTCCTGGGGGTATCAGGCCACCGGATATTTTGCACCCACAAGCCGGTTTGGTTCTCCTGCGGAGTTTATGGCGTTTGTGGACGCCTGCCATCAGGCTGGGATCGGGGTCCTGATGGATTGGGCTCCGGCGCACTTTCCCGAAGATCCTCATGGGTTGGCCTGGTTTGATGGGACACATTTATATGATCATTCGGACCCGCGGCTTGGATATCATCCAGAATGGAATAGCCGGATTTTTAATTATGGTCGGACCGAAGTTAAAAACTTTCTGATCAATAGCGCACTCAGTTGGTTTGACCGGTATCATATCGATGGTCTTCGGGTGGACGCGGTCGCATCAATGCTCTATCTCGATTATGCCAGAAAATCCGGCGAATGGATTCCCAATAAATTCGGGGGCAGAGAGAATCTTGAAGCAGTGGAATTTTTGAAAGAGCTCAATGCCGTGGCACACCAGGAACACCCCGGTATTGTGATGATTGCCGAAGAATCCACCGCATGGCCGGGGGTCTCGAGGCCGACTTATGTGGGAGGGTTGGGATTTACCTTTAAATGGAACATGGGGTGGATGCACGATACCCTGGATTATTTTAGTCTGGATCCTATTTATCGGAGATATCATCAACATAACGTGACCTTCGGATTAGTCTATGCATTTACCGAAAACTTCGTCCTCCCGCTTTCTCATGATGAAGTTGTCCATGGCAAGAAATCGCTCCTTGATAAAATGCCAGGTGACGAATGGCAGCGATTTGCAAATTTGCGGGCGTTGTATGGACACATGTGGGGCCATCCTGGAAAGAAAATGTTATTCATGGGCTGCGAGATCGGCCAATGGTGGGAATGGAATCATGATGATAGCCTGCAATGGCATCTGCTTGAGTACGATCGGCATCGGGGTCTTCAGCGTTACGTCGCTGATCTCAATCGATTATATGCCTCGCAACCCGCGTTCCACCAAGTCGATTATGATTGGACGGGGTTTCAGTGGATCGATCTCCATGACAGTGACCATTCGACGCTCACGTATTTCAGGCGAGCTAAAGATCCTTCCGATATTGTGGTCTGTGCCCTGAACCTCACCCCTGTTCCTCGAGAAGCCTATCGAATGGGCGTGCCGACCGCCGGATATTATCGAGAGCTTTTAAACAGTGACTCTGAGATGTACGGTGGAAGTAATATGGGGAATGCTGGAGGCGTACAGGCCGAAAGCATGCCTTGGCATGGCCAGCCGTTTTCTGTGGTTATTACCCTCCCGCCTTTAGCCGCAGTCTTTTTTAAGCCTGTTTAGATTTTCGAGATCTCTGTGAAATGTCTATGCTTCCCCCGCCATTTCAGGCCGGTTGGGGTGGTGAGCCGGCAACGATTTTTATCACCCGGACAGAGAAGGAAGGATCTTCACCCTTATGCCCGGTCTTAATGGTCCTGGCCTGAACCTAGTCAGATTTCAGAAAAATCCAGGCGGGATAGGGTGGTAGCTTGAGAGAGACCTGCTCCACATTCTGAACGGTTAGATTGGAGGGAGCCAGGAGTTCGTTCTGATCGCCAGCGGTGAAGGTTCCACTATCCAAACGGGATTGCCAATTCCCTTTTGGAAGCTTTACTAACGCTAGGGACGCCTTGTGGTGAAAACCCAGGAGGACCAGGGCCTCGGGGCCTTGTTTAGCGCGGCGATGAATCATGAGCAATTGACTTTTTGCATGTGACCCGACCTGGATTCTGTGGCCTTTCGCTCCTGTGCCTAATGCAGGAATAGATTTGCGCAGGTCAATCAATGCCTGGCACCACCGCGTGTGCGCGAGTTGTTGGGGGTTGGTCTCAAGACAAGGATGCATGGTGGAACGAACAAAGGTCTCTTGAGCATAGGGATCGGGAATGTCCGTCCATCCGAACGCTGCGAATTCCCTGGTTCTCCCCTGCCGGACGGCTTCAATTAACGCAGGATCTCCGTGGTCGATGAAATACAAAAAAGGTGCAGTTTCGCCGTATTCTTCTCCCATAAATAAGAGAGGAAGATACGGTGAGAGAAGTACGGTGGCATTGGCGATTTTGAGGGCTTCAAAGCTCACCAAGCTACTGAGTCGGTCTCCCTGTGCGCGATTGCCGATTTGATCATGATTTTGGGCGCATACCACAAGTTGTGTGGGTGAGCAGGGCTTGAAAGAATTGCCATGTTTCCGTCGCCGATGTGGAGAATATTGTCCTGAATAGACCACGCCTTCCCGTATGGCCTTACTCAGGTCTTTTAGTTGTCCAAAGTCTTCATAGTAGCCCTTACGCTCTTTTGTGAGCAGCGCATGCAGGGCATGATGAAAGTCATCGCTCCATTGCCCGTCCAGTCCATATCCCCCCCGTGAGACAGGCGAAATGATGCGGACATCATTCAGATCGCTTTCGGCAATGACCTGCACCTGGCGCCCGAGTCGTTCTCCTTCCGCATGGACGGCTTCTCCAATGTCCTGAAGAAGATGTTTGGCGCTGAAGTCGAAGATGCCGTGAATCGCATCTAAGCGTAACGCATCGATGTGGTATTCATGAATCCAATAGACTGCATTGCTGATCATAAAATGTCTGACAGGATCACTATCGGGTCCATCGTAGTTGAGGGCGCTCCCCCATGGGGTTTTATAGGTATCGGTAAAGTATGGACCAAAGTCACCAAGGTAATTCCCTTCCGGACCCAGGTGGTTATAGACCACGTCCATGATCACCGCGAGGCCGGCTGCATGACAGGCATTGACCAATCGCTTGAGGCCTTCGGGGCCACCATAGTTGTGTTGCGGAGCAAAGAGGAAGGTTCCATCGTATCCCCAGTTTCTGGATCCAGGGCATTGCGCCACCGGCAAGAGTTCAATGGCCGTGATGCCAATCTGGTCACGCAAATAGGGCAGACGGCTGATGATGGCATCAAAGGTCCCGTCCTGTGTAAAGGTGCCGGTATGGAGCTCGTAGATGATGTATTGGTCAAGGGGCAGGCCACGCCAATCTGTATCCGTCCAGGAAAATGCCAGAGGATTGATAATTTCTGAGGGGCCGTGAACGCCCGCCGGTTGAGATCGGGAAGCCGGGTCGGGGCGTTCCATGGTGTGATTTAATACATAGTGATAGCGGGTGCCTGGAGAAAGGTTTTGCACGGTGCCTTTCCAATATCCAAAGGATTCATGGCGCAGGGGAGTCGGTCCTTCAGTATTTCCGATGATTTTGACGGCCACCGACTGGGCCTTGGGGGCCCATACCCGAAACTCGACAGAAGAGGGGTCGATACACGATGCTCCCAGTTCTAATTGCCATCCTACGGCCTTATGTATTTTCAAATCTGTTTCCTCCCTGCTGGTTTTTTTCTACAGATTGTTGGCTGGTGGCAATAGGATGAAGGAAAGCTTAACAAAAAGATGGAGGGCTGTATATGGAACGCCAGAAGCGTTTGATGGGGGTTTGCCCCGTTTTGAGATATGCTGTATCATCGTCCCCCGCTATTCCCGATATCCGGAAACCCACATCCAGGAGAGTAGAATATTATGAGAATTTGGCCTGGTCGATCATATCCGCTTGGTGCCACATGGGATGGGCAGGGGGTCAATTTTGCGCTGTTTTCGGAAAATGCAACAGGTGTGGATCTTTGCCTGTTTGACAATGAACTTCAGGACCAGGAAACCCACCGGATCACCATTGAGGAACGAACGGATCAAGTTTGGCATGTATATTTGCCTGAGGTGCGTCCGGGCCAGCTCTATGGATACCGGGTGCATGGGCCATATGATCCTGAGGCGGGGCACCGGTTTAACCCTGCCAAGCTCCTCATTGATCCGTATGCGAAATCTTTGACGGGTGTGGTGCGATGGTCCGATTCCATGTTTGGCTACCGGCTTGGCGATCCGGCTGGTGACCTGTCGTACGATGATCGGAACAATGCGGCAAACATTCCTAAAGGGGTAGTCGTCGACCAGGCCTTTAGCTGGGGAGGAGACCAGCGTTTGAATATTCCCTGGGAGCAGACGGTCATCTATGAAGTCCACGTTAAGGGAATGACGATGCGGCATCCGGACGTTCCTGATTCATTGCGGGGAACCTATGCAGGCTTGGCGTCTCCGCCGATTCTTGAATATTTGCAATCGCTCGGGATCACCGCAGTGGAATTGTTGCCAGTTCATCATTTTGTGAACGATCTCTATTTGAAAGAAAAGGGCCTCACCAATTATTGGGGGTATAATTCCATTGGGTATTTTGCTCCGGATATCCGGTATTCGGCTTTCCCCGGTGGAGGAGAAAAGGTCGATGAATTCAAATCCATGGTCAGGAAACTGCATAGTTCCGGCATCGAAGTCATCCTTGATGTGGTCTATAACCATACCGGAGAAGGGAATCACTTCGGGCCGACGTTATCATTCCGGGGGATTGATAACGCCTCCTATTATCGTGTGTCTCCTGACAATCCACGCTATTACATGGATTATACCGGCTGTGGAAATACGCTGAACGTCCGACATCCACGGACCTTACAATTGATCATGGACAGTTTGCGGTATTGGGTGAATGATATGCATGTGGATGGTTTCCGGTTTGATCTGGCATCCGCGCTCGCACGGGAATTACATGATGTGGATCGGCTCAGCGCTTTTTTTGACATCATTCACCAGGATCCCGTGTTGTCGCAGGTGAAGCTGATTGCCGAACCCTGGGATCTGGGGGAAGGCGGCTACCAAGTGGGAAATTTTCCTCCTGGGTGGGCGGAGTGGAATGGGAAATACCGTGATTCTATCCGCCGGTATTGGAAGGGAGATGGTGGGTTGCTTGGGGAAATCGCCAATCGTTGGTCCGGGAGCAGCGATCTCTATGGAGAAAGCGGGCGGCAACCCTATGCCAGTATAAATTTCGTGACCGCTCATGACGGATTTACCCTCCAGGATTTGGTGTCGTATGACCACAAGCATAATGAAAACAATCAGGAAGGAAATCGGGATGGAACCGATGACAATGATAGTTGGAATTGTGGTGTGGAAGGCCCGACTGATGATCCTGCGATTCAGGAATTGCGGGATCGGCAGGTCCGGAATTTTTTCGCGACCTTATTATTATCCCAGGGAGTACCGATGATCTGTGGCGGGGATGAATTAGGTCGTACACAACAGGGGAATAATAACGCCTATTGCCAGGATAACGAGTTGAGTTGGGTGAATTGGAACCTGACGCGATCCCAACTCGGATTGCTGGAATTTGTGAAGCTGCTCATTGCCATAAAAAAAACCCATCCGGTGTTTCAACGGCGAAGGTTTTTTCAAGGGCGCCGGGTGGAAGATTCGGAAGTGAAGGATGTGGCCTGGTTCGGATCGCATGGAAAAGAAATGTCGCATGAAGATTGGCAGATGGGGCTTCGAACCTTGGGAATACGATTGGCAGGAGATGCCATTGTAGAGAAAGATAGCCACGGACGACCGATTGTGGATGAGACGTTTTTAGTATTGATAAACGCCCATCATGAGGATGTGGAATTCATCCTTCCTGCCCACACCAAGTCGGTACGGTGGGAGTTGGAGTTTGATACCGCTGTCCCGGTTGATAAGAAGAGTTCCAAGCATACGAAATTATTGAAAGGGGGACAACCCTATCATTTAATTTCTCGGGGGCTTGCCTTGTTCCGAACCCCGAAATCCTGACAACGTGGTCATCGCTGTCAGTCCACTGGCCCCATGGATTAACGCTTGGTCATGGGAATGAACCAGCCACGACGCCCCCATCTATAAGACAAGCCTGCCAAGCGGTCAGCCAGACCTAAGTCTTACCGGGAAGCCGGCAATTCTGGCATCAGTCAACTAGACGACGTATTTCTTGCTACGCTCTACCATACCGGTGACAGCTTCTTTGGCATCTTCTGCAAACTCTCCGGCCCGTTCGCTGGCGTCTTCCATCATGTTCTTTAGCTGACGACGGGTTCGAGATCCCGACTGGGGAGCCATCAACAGACCAAGGCCGGTTCCGAGGACCACTCCGACCATTAATGAAAGCCCAGCGAGCAAAACATAGCGAGTATCGTTATCCATGTGCGATATCCTCCATTGGTAAAGTGAGTGGGTAAAAATGTTCAAGGATCAAGATTTCAATTGTCTCCTAAGATAACGGAGGCTGCTGCAAGAGTATCTCACGCTCGGCTTGAAGCCAGTCTTCCCAATCACTGCCATGTTGGCCTCCGCGCCGCTGATGAATTTCAAAGGCGCGTTGGGCAATACGTTCCCGCAATTCTTCGGATAGTGCCATGGAGGGACCGGGATAGGAGACTTGAGGCTCCTTGTGAATGGCCTGAGGCAACACCGGCCGCCTTGTCGTGGCTGAGCCCCCAGATTTGCTGCTGGTTTTTTTTGCCGTCTTGCCTTCAAGGGTCGTTTTTTTTGTGGTGGACGGTTTTTTCTTAGGTTTCTCGTCTGGTGTTTTTGGGGGCATGTTTCCTTTCTCAGCTCCTATGCTTGTCTGACTTTGAGAGACCCCATTCCGACTCGTTTATGGCCTTATTGTACAGGAATATTGGCTCTTCGTCCAAACTGTTGGGCGTGGTTTAGCTGTTTCCGAGGCTATCGCCGTGTTGTGAAAGGACGAAAAGGATTCTTTCCTGGGAGTAGGTGGACACGTTCCCAGGAAGGAATCAAGGGGCTAGGGTATGCGGCAAATTTCGATTTCTCAGATCGGTATTTTCAAGAGTTAGCATGAGGTTTGTAGAAGACACAAGATTGATCTTCCCTTACAATTACAACGATAAAGCCTTAACGGAAGCCAGAGACCAGAGTGAAGGGAGAGAGACTCTGTTGAAAGGAATGAGAGAAAAAATCTTTTGATCTGAGGCGGCGAACACCAGTCATGCGGTAGTTGCGTGGTTCGTCAGCAAGGCACTCTCATGAGCCGGATACCACAAAACAGGATATAAGGAATAGTTAATAGCGATTTCCCCAAAAACTGACATCGAGAAGTGTATTTTTTTTGAATGACAACGATGCATAAAGATGAATCTGCCACAAAGCTGATTTGGCAATTAGGTCAGCAGTATGGCATTGACCCGTTTTATTTTGATGGCTTAGGTGTTGAGCGACAGGTTTCGGTGCCTCATCTCCAACAAGTCCTGGCAAGCATGGGGGTGAAGGCTTCATCGAAGAAGGAAATTCTTGCCTCGCTTGCTCATGCGGACTTCCGAACCTGGACTCAGGTCATTGATGCAGTTGTGGTGCGCTATCCTTCTGATGCTCCCTTCATGTTGGCTCTGTCCCTTCCCCTTGGGAGCTCCAGTTTGGAGAAGGTTTCCCTTGTCATCCAGGTGACGGATGAGAAGGGGAGGAGCCGGCGCTTATCTATACCCGGATCCAGGGTCAAGGTGATATCTGAGAAGACGATCCGTGGTGTGCGGTATGTCCGGGTTCATGTTCCTCTTTCCGGAACATGTACACTCGGTTACTTCCGTCTTGCGGTTTGTGTGAACCTGCATGCAGAGCGAACAGTCGAAGGACAGGCTCTCCTCATAGTGGCACCCAGGAAATGTTATCTCCCCCCTTCACCTAATCGTGCTTGGGGGATTTCGCTCCAACTCTATGGGTTACGGTCACACAAAAACTGGGGAATTGGGGATTTTCGAGATTTGGAAGAGATTATGAAAGTGGCGGGGACGCGTTGGAGAGTGGCCACCATCGGGGTCAATCCTCTTCATATTCCGGCAGTGGGATTAGCCAGCCCCTATTCTCCGTCCAGCCGTCTCTTCTGGAGCCCCGTGTACTTGAACCTGGAGGGGGTAGAGGAGTGGCGGATTTCTGCAGGTCTTCGTCGGAAAGCCAAGAGCGCAAAATTCCAGCGTCGTCTCCAACAGTTTCGGGAGAGTCCACTGGTCGATTATGAGGCCGTAGGGAAACTGAAGTGGGCGGTTCTCGAAGATCTATTCCGAGTGTTTCGACGACAACATCTCCAGCCTAAGTCCCGCACGGCACGTGGAAGAGCATTTGCCAAATTTGTGTCCGGGTTCCACCCCCATCTAACCATGTTTTGTACATTTCAGGCCTTGACGGAACGCCTGGGAACGGTGGCTTGGCGCACTTGGCCCAACGCCTTTCGGCATCCCCAGTCACCGGATGTGGAAGTGTTTCAACGATCTCATGCCACTCGGGTTCAATTTTATCAATATGTTCAATGGTTGTGTGAGTTGCAATTACAGAACCTCGATCTTGTTGCGAAGAAACATTCATTGGCGTTCCGCTTGTATCATGATTTACCGGTCGGCATTCATCCCGATGGAGCCGATGCCTGGGTCTTTCAAGATCAGCTTGCCTCAGGCATTACTGTTGGCGCGCCGCCGGATTCCTTTAATCTCAATGGACAAAGTTGGGGACTGGCTGTTCCCAATCCCGTTCGTTTGCGGGAGGATGGGTATCGCTTTCTTCGAGAAACCTTACGCCAAAATATGCGACATGGAGGTGTCCTCAGGATCGACCATGCCTTGGGGCTGTTTCGGATGTTCTGGGTTCCCCAAGGGGGAACAGGAAAGGATGGCGTGTACGTCAAAACTTACGTGGATGAAATTTTGGCGGTCCTGGCACTAGAAAGTGTGCGACGAAAAGTGATGGTGGTTGGGGAGGACCTGGGTGCGGTCACCCCTGCCATTCGGGAAAAATTAGATGCCGCGGGGCTTCTATCCTATCGTCTGTTATTTTTTGAACGAGGCAATAGGGGGGAGATGACCCCGCCACATGCCTATCCTGAGCAGGCGCTTGTGGCCGCAACGACACATGATCTTCCTACCCTCAAAGGTTTTTGGGCAGGACGAGATATCATCATAAAGCAAGAAGGGAGTGTCTATCTCAGAAAAAAAGATTGCCAGCAGGACCGGCGGCAGCGGGCGGAAGATCGGAAACAATTATGGGAGGCCTTACATCGGGAGGGCCTCTGTTCTGCCGGGGCAATTCCCCCAAACCTTTCGGACGATATGCTTCAAGCCATGTACCGGTATTTAGCAAGGACACCCTCGCGTCTGCTCATCGTGCAGCTTGAAGATTTGTTGGGGGAGCTTGATACGCCTAATCTCCCTGGAGCCCCGGATTCCGTCTATCCTTCCTGGCGAGTGCGGATTGGTCGAGAATTGACTGCTTGGCTCAATGATCCGGCCATCCTGGGCTTTGCCAAAGCGATGCAGCGTGAGGGACGGAAAGGCGGATGTGACCACTAGATAGGCAGAGGATAGGTTGCATAAGCGCTTTGATAGAAGGATGGATACTCAGATGCTATCCCATGAGTCAAATACGGTGTCTTGCCGGAATGTCAGTTGCGTGCTGTGTAGGAGGATACTATGATCAACGATTGGCATGGTCCAATGCCCATTGGGTCTGATGGGAAAAACAGGGCGTTTCGTCTGAGTTAGATCGATACGGAAGAGAGGACGATCCTTCATATGCAAGAGAAAAAGTTGACGATGGCCGGGTGGGTGGATGGCTTAACCGACGCGGTTACTGCGAGCCTGGCTCAAATTGTTGCCTATTTGCCAACCCTGATTTTGGCGTGCATGCTCTTGGGTCTTGGTTATGTGCTAGCCAGGCTGGTTTCTGTCGTGGTGACCCGCTTGTTGCAATTGATGGGGTTTGACCGCTTGCTGAGTCGAACCGCCGTGCAAACCTTATTGGAGCGATCAGGAACCAAGCAGAAAAGTTCTGAAATTTTAGGGTTGATTGGTTTTTGGATTATTTTCCTGGTTTTTCTCATTCAAGCGTCGGACACCCTCAGTTTGACGATGGTCTCTGATGCTCTGACGAGTATTGCCTATTATATTCCCAAAGTCGGGATTGCGGTGTTGGTGCTGGTTCTGGGTTTAATCGCCGCGAATTTTGTTCGTGAGTTGATTACCATGACGTGTAGTTCGGCAGGAATTACTCACGGGACGATGGTGGCCCAGGCCGTCTATGTGGCGGTCGTATTGTTAATTGTGGTGACGGCCATTGACGCACTCGGGATTAATACGGAACTGCTGAACAATACCATTGTTATCCTCTTAGCTGGATTGATCGGGGGTGCGGCATTGTCGTTTGGATTGGGGTCACGGACCGCTGTGGCTAATCTCATTGCTGCTCATTATTTAGGGTCAATGGTTCGAGTGGGCATGACCGTAAAAATTGGGGAGAACCAAGGAACCGTGGTTGCGGTCACCCCCATCTCTGTCGTGTTGGAAACCCGGGAGGGCCGGGTCATCGTTCCTGCGACCCAGGTTACCGAATCAACAGCCGTCATTACCCATCCCGAGCATTAGCATATGGAACTTGAACATCGGCTTACTCTGGGGTATTTGCAGGCGCATCCCGTGGAGGCAGCCCGTCATTTGGAATCGCTGGATCCTCATGAAGCGGCTTCGCTCCTGGAGGCCTTACCTGGGGAAGAAATCGCCGGTGTCTTAGAGCATTGCTTGCCGGTATCCACGGCCAAAATCATCGAAGAGCTTTCAAAGGATCTTGGGGCAGGTGTCTTAGGCGCCATGAATGCCACATCAGCGATCGGGGTTCTTCGGCAATTTGAGGAACCAGTTCGCCAGGACGTGTTGGACCGGTTAGATAATCCGATGGGGGCGACCCTTCGCCGTGCCTTGCGGTATTCCCCCAACACGGCCGGAAGTTTAGCGGATCCTCAGGTGTTTACCCTCCCACCTGATATCGCCGTCGAAGAGGCCGTCGACCGTATTCGTACCTATGGCCAGAAAGCCATGTACTATGTCTACGTCATCGATCGCGATAGTAAATTGGAAGGTGTCCTCACATTGAGGCAGCTGCTGATTGATCGGTCTGATCATTTAGTCGGAACATTGATGGAGACCCAGATCATCACCTTATCAGCAGAAGCCAATCTGGAGGAAATTCTCAAGCACTCTGAATGGAGCCGGTTTCATACCTTGCCGGTGGTCGATCGATGGGGAACATTTTTTGGAGCCTTGCGATATCGGATGTTACGCAGGATTGAGAAAGATGTCGGAGGCAAGGCCCCGTTGGGATCGGTGAGCGATTCCCTCATGCAACTTTGGGAAGTCTATTCGTTAACCGGCATTCGCTTAATGACCGATGTGGCGGAAACGCTACAAGAACGGAACAAAATAGGGTGAGGGATCTAACCACGCAGAGGGGTTCGAAGGTTCGGGGAAGGGGGCATCTCCTCAACGAGGCTTTTTTTCAGAACCATCATGAGGAAGCCGCACGAATTCTGGAAGGGTATCCGGTAGAGGATATTCTGCGAGTCTTGCAAGGAACCAGTCCGAAAAATGCGGCGAATCTTCTGGCCTGTGTCACGCCTCCCGTCGCTGCGGATACGTTGGCGATCATGCCCACTGATTTGCTGAAGCAGGTTGTGCCGCATCTCTCGCCGTCATTAGCGGCCTCCCTGTTTCAACGGTTGGACGACGATCTGCAACGGGCGATTCTTTTCAGAGTTCCTGAACGGTATGCCCAGGAAATCCGGTCCTACATGACCTACCCGGAGGAATCCGTCGGCCGTATTATGGATCCCAAATTTTTTGTGTTGCAGGAGGAAAGCACGGTTCGGGAAGCCATGGTACAGGTGCGGATCAGGGCCCAGAAAGATGTCCATGATGTCTATGTCATTGATCGAACCCAAAAGCTTGTGGGCCGGATTTCCGTCCGTGATTTGTTGCTGGTGGATCCGGAAGAAAAATTGCAGTCGGTTATGGTTCAGGATCTTCCCACCATTCATCCTTTGGAGTCGCGTGAAGAGATTGTCGAACTCTTCGGGGAACGGCATTTTTTTACGATTCCGGTTGTGGATCTGGACGAACGGCTTTTAGGCGTGGTCCGGAACGAAGCCATTATTAAGGCCAGTCAGGAAGATGCGAGTGCAGACCTGCTGACGATGGTGGGAGCCAATAAGGATGAGCGTGCGCTTTCCCCCGTGTGGTTTTCGGTCCGAAAACGATTGCCGTGGTTACAACTGAATCTGCTCACGGCATTCTTGGCCGCATTTGTCGTAGGAATGTTTGAAGGGACCATTGCGAAATTTACCGCTCTGGCTGTCTTACTCCCGATTGTGGCCGGGCAGTCAGGCAATACCGGGGCCCAATCCCTTGCCGTGGTCATTCGCGGATTGGCACTGCGGGATATACGACCATCTCAATGGCTGAGAGTCAGCGGGAAAGAAGTCTATGTCGCGTTTTTAAACGGCCTGGCTGTTTCTGCCACGGCATGTCTCGCCGTGGGATTATGGAGCCGGTCATTGGGATTGGTCTTCATCATCGGTCTGTCCATGATTATTTCGATGGTCATTGCAGGGCTGTCCGGTGCGATCATTCCCATTGCCTTGAAGGCACTCAAACAGGATCCCGCCCAATCCTCCTCGATTGTGTTAACCACGGTGACCGATGTGGTCGGGTTTTTCAGTTTCTTGGGGCTTGCCACCTTGCTTTCAAGTTTATTGGAAGCCTGATCATTGATCGGGTTGTGGACAGGCTCCTCTTCATGTTCGCTCTCTCCCGCTCCCACACCCCTCGCGGGCCATTTTTCCATCAAACAAAATTTCTGATTGCCTACTAATTAATGGTAGGGTAGTATCGTTTTTGCTCTCATTTTTATCCTATGTCATTGTGGAAAGGAGGCTCTATGGGATCACAGAAGACGTCTAAATCGGATCGTGTAGGAACATTGGATCAGGATATTTCCCGGATACGCCAACAGTTAGAAATCTTGAAAAAATTTCTGATAGATGAGCCTTCCATGGTTGCTTTAAACGAATTTGATTCCGCTACAGAAGAGATTCTCGAGAATGCGTTTGGCAGTTCCTCTCCGCTCTTAGATACCTATGATTATGCCCAACTTGGAGAGGCAGCGGGGCTGATGAATCTTTCTGAAGAGGCACCGGAAGGCACCACCCACCACTCACAGAGGGAAACGATCCGGCAACGGCAGCGAGTGCTGGAAAGCGCGATCGGGGACCTTGAGGCCAGGCGAGCCTCCCTCTCGCAGGTATCCAAGAAACGGAAAGCATCCGGGCCGACCGTTTCCGACTATATGGCAAAAACTGTGCGATCCGTGTCACTTGAGGCCACCTTGCAAGAAGCCGGACAATGCCTTCAAACATGGAAGATCGGGTCGGTGTTAATTCAAAGTGGAGATGAGTATTTGGGGTATATTACCGAAACGGAATTGACTCGAGAGGTTGTCGCGTCCGGAACAGATCCCGTGACCACCACGGTGAAAACCTGCATGCGCGAACCGTTAGTCACGATTGAGACCAGTGATCCAATTGTCGAAGCCGTGCGTCTCATGAAAGAAAAAGGGACCAGGCATCTTGCGGTCACCGAAAGTAACAGGATTGTCGGTGTGATCTCCGTTTCAGATATAATCCGGTATTATTCTGGAGTTGTCTAAAGATTAGTCTTCTGAGAGATTCTCACTCGCCTTCTAGCGTCGGGCTACCAGGCTCTCTTCCTCGGGAACACGCGCAGGTTTTTTCGTGGCCGTGTTTCTCGAGGAAGGTTCCACATTTTTCCATAAAATATTCGATCCGCCATTGAATGAAGCTTTCGGAGGCAGCGAACGTAAGCTGAGAAAAATCTGCCTGATGGACCTCTAGAGACATTTGTGTTTTTAGTCAGTCGCATATTTTTTTCCAAATCGCCGACCATACATCAAGAACCGATCATGGGGATAAAAATGGGTAATAAGAAATGCAATGCCTTGCGTCACTTTTCCAGGCTCAAAGATATCTTGAGTTCAGTTCTGGCGATGTGGATTGGTTGTGGCAGTGTGGTTTCGTTGGGTATCGGTATGGACAGAAGTGCCGGATGGGCAGGTGAGGCCTCAGAGTCCTCACTGGGACGAACGGGGGAAATGGTGTTCAAGCAAGGAGGATTTGCGGACGTGGCCCAGGCCGTGACTCCGGCTGTGGTGAATATCACGGCAACCGTTGATATTGTCGAATCCCGGGGAGGAGGTATTCCACTGCCGTTTCGAGGTTTTGGTGAGGGCCAAGCGCCACCGGGTATTCCCAAACGTCAAAAGGGTTCAGGATCAGGCGTCATCCTGTCTTCCGACGGATATATTATGACCAATAATCATGTGATTGCCCAAAGCCGCGATCTCCTTGTCACTCTTCCTGATGCACGTGAATTTCCAGCCAAGGTTGTTGGAGCGGATCCCGAGACGGATTTGGCGGTTATCAAAATTCAGGCAGACAAACTTCCTGTGATTCCCTGGGGCAATTCCGCCTCCTTGGCCGTTGGCCAATATGTATTGGCCATTGGCAACCCGTTTGGTCTGAATTCAACGGTGACGCTAGGTATTGTCAGCGCTCTTGATCGCGGAGGGATGGGGTTAGCCCGATTTGAAGATTTCATTCAGACCGATGCGGCAATTAATCCGGGAAATTCAGGCGGCGCGTTGGTGAACACTCGAGGAGAATTAGTCGGCATAAATACGGCCATAGCCTCGCAAAGTGGAGGATATCAAGGAGTGGGATTCGCTGTGCCTTCTTCATTGGCAAGGCCTGTATTAGAGGAATTGATTAAACATGGCAAGATTGTTAGAGGATATTTAGGTCTGGGGGTCCAGGAAATGACGACGGAACTGGCACCGTGGTTTGGTCTGAAAAGCGGGGAAGGGGCCCTGGTGACCGATGTGGTTCCTGGTGGGCCGGCCGATAAAGCCGGCATACACCGGGGAGAAGTCATTCTTGAGTACCAGGGTAAAACCGTGATAGATGGACAAATGTTGTTGGAACAAGTGACACGTGCCCCTATTGGAGAACAGATTGAACTGGGTATGATCGAAAATGGAAAAGAACGTAAGGTAAGAGCGATCATCCGCGAGCAACCACCAATCCCTCAGGCGCACCGAACTCGATTTCCTCGCGTGGAACATCCTCTTGCCGGGGTGGAAGTGGCCGATGTCGATGAGGCGGCCATTCAGGAATATGGACTGAATCCTGTCACCAAAGGTGCGGTGGTCTCATTCCTTGAGGAAGGATGTGCTGCTGAATTAGCGGGGATCATAGAAGGAGATGTCATTATTGAATTGAATAAGCATCCCGTGGAATCCGTTAGGGACTATTCTTCATGGTTTAAACGGCTTAAAAAAGAACAAGCCGTACTGGTTGTGCTGGTCCGTTCCGCACGCCATTTGTATGTGGTGGTAAAGTCTTCCTGAAGAAATCAGTGTAAAACGGGTTTCCGGCGGTTCACGGAATTTTTAGACGAGCTTTTCTCAGGCATTGAAACTTTTTGAGCGATGCTTCCTTGTTTTTCCAAAGAGGCCGGGGATGTGTGAAGGTTCCTGGTTGAAAATGTTAAAGCACCGGGTTAGAAGGGAGCGATCAAATCAGTAAACTCGAAGTCGAAAAAAAACAAAATGGTATATTCGTTAAAGTAGGTTGCCCCTTGGAACCAGGGAGTGGACCGTACAAATTGTCCGGTCGCTGATTCGAAAATATCCAGGCGGAATCGGGTATATCCTGACAATTTTTGTGAAGCGTACAACGCAATCTCGGGCAAGGCAATTGGGAGGAGCGTGCTTTGTATTGGAGGTATTCCGAACAAGGAGGACCGTTGCTCGACTCCTAGACTTTGAACAAGGATGTGGATCCGGTACTTTGATTTAGCAGGATCCATGACGATTTTCAGCCCTCTTTCTCCCAGCCACCCCTCAATTGCGCCCTTAAAAAAATCTTGTGCAACGGCCAATCCTTGCTCAACGCTTAGTCCAGAAATATCGAGGCTTACGGAATCTCCAGAGGTTAAGGGTATGGGCATGATGTTCTCTCCGTGCAGGCTGCGCTCCACAGCCTGAGCCATGAGGAATTGTTGGACTGCAGTTGGAGATGCGGGTGGGGGAATTGCATTCATGGCGCCGCAGGCGGTCAGCATTCCCACTAACAGGAGACCCTGCAGCATACCAAACATGGACCTATTCCACGGACGTGCTTCGGTTGACCAAACCACTTTCACCTCTATTTTTTGATGAGACAGGGAAAATACCCTGGTCCATGTGAAGGCGAACTCGCGCTCAGTCCTTCCTCGTAAGTCTAGGGGACAGGTCCTGAGTAATCAATCGTTGAGCCGGGTTCCTTTGTCGGTGCAGATGGAATGGAAGGATTCGGAGGTGCCGCAAGGGTAGGATTCATTTCCTTGTGTTTGGTGACCCGAAGCAATTTGGGGTCCTGAACAAAAGGTTCGTATTGCGGCACCTCTAATGTCACCAGATCACGTTCCTCAATGAGGAGGTCGATTTCAGGCACCTGTTGGTGAAAAGTGGCTAAAATGCTTCCGTCTTGAGTCGTAATGGTGACCAGTAATCGATCCTCTTGGCGCTGTTTGTGTATCACCGATCCCTCAAGTGGATGCATGGCGTTCTTTAAAAAAGCCGGGAGATAGGAATCCAAATACCGTGAGGCTAACATCGGGCTACTGAAGCCAAGGCCTAATCCTAGAAAAAATACCGTCGTCGGGATGACCCATGGTCTCATGGTTTCTGTTCCGTGGGTGGAGGTTCGTCTTTTGGTTTTTCCGGTTCTGTTGGAGCAGAGGTTTGCTGTGTGGTTAGAGGTTCGTCCTTCAGGGGTTCCTGCTGCGCGGGAGAAGGCTTCTGCTGTCCACGAATAAACGTTTCCAGGCGACTGAGAGCATCAGCGGTCATGTCGCGGGCCCCCTTGGTCGCCTGTTCGGACTTTTCGGTGAGGTCTTCAATTTGTCGACGGAGATCGCGCATTCCCCCGCCGGTTCGTTGAAATGCCATGATCGCAATCACTAAGGCGACGATAGCGATCAGTAGGGCCAATACTTCCATGATGTCCTCCTGTTCTGGGCAAGCCGTCCCTTTGAAATGTGAATAGGCGTTGACGCCATCTGAGCACCAGTGTGCAGATTAAGGCACATATGCTGAAATGACCGTCCTCTTGTCCTTCCGGATTCCACAGTCTGTCTGCCCCCTTTTATTATTGTGACACGCCATTCATTGGGAATCTACCGTGAGCCTGTTTTTGTCTATACACGGGTAACTTCAAAGGCAAATGTCGGCGCTTCTTATGAATGTGTCCAAGCTCGAATTTCATGGCCTGTCCTGGTTGTTCAAATCGGCAAAATGGGTGACCCCGGCCTCCGGATGACCTGAGGGCAGAGGCGCCTTTTTGTTGATTCGCGGTGACGTGGCCGCCGGCATTTGATTTCTTCGTGAAAAAGTGACTCAGGATTACCTGTTGTGTTGATGTGCCAGTTGCTCTTATCGAACGGAATTCCTTGAGACTGCCACCATAGGGACAGACCCATCAGCGGATCGTGTGAAAATTAATCAAAATTAATAGTCAGTTAATCCTCATCTTATTCTGAATGGATAGTATGCGGATACGAAATATCTCAGTGTCGGCTTTCTAACTATCAAGGAGGAATGTCAATGGGTATTAACAATCGTGGTTCTCGTGGTTGGCGGTTTCAATGGCCGTTGTTTTTTTCCAGAGTGAATACCCGGAAGGCGGGACTGGCCGGTATCGGTTTCCTGGCTGGAATACTCCTGCTCGGGTCATGGAATATGCCGTTTCATTCTCAAGCAGCCATTTCCCAGGCGGCAGATCCTGCATCGGTGGGATCTCTCCCAAACATGGATAAAGGAGGATTTGCGGACATTGCCCAGGCGGTAACCCCCGCAGTGGTCAATATTACGGTTCGAAAAGAAGCGCCAGTCCCCATGTCGGGGATGCCGTCTGATCCGATGAGAGAGTTTTTCGGTCTGCCAGGAATGCCGGAGATGCCAGGAATGCCGAAAAGGCCGGATGGGCCTCCTGCTCCGGAAGGTCAGGGAGCCGGTTCCGGTGTCATTATCTCTAGTGATGGCTATGTGTTGACCAATGACCATGTGGTCGATGGGGCCAAGGAAATCATGGTGACCCTTCCGGATAATCGCGAATTCACCGGAAACGTGATCGGTCTTGATCCCCAGACTGACTTAGCCGTCATTAAAATTGAGGGGGAGGATCTCCCGTATGTTCCCTGGGGAAATTCGGGCGAGCTTCGAGTCGGAGAATATGTCCTGGCGGTCGGCAATCCTTTTGGACTGAATTCCACCGTTACGCTGGGGATTGTCAGCGCATTAGGTCGAGGAGGCATGGGCATCACTCAGTATGAAGATTTTATTCAGACCGATGCGGCGATCAATCCGGGAAATTCCGGTGGAGCGTTGGTGAATACCCGAGGCCAACTGGTCGGAATTAACACCGCAATCTTTTCTCAATCCGGCGGGTACCAAGGCGTGGGATTTGCGGTTCCCACCAATCTTGCCAAACCGGTGTATGACAGTTTGGTCAGTACCGGAAAAGTGGTACGAGGATTTTTGGGCGTCGGTATACAAGCCGTCACGACGGATCTCGCAGACTCGTTTAAATTGGATCAATCCAAAGGTGCGCTGGTCACGAATGTTGTTCCTGGAAGTCCTGCGGACAAGGCAGGCCTCAAGCGGGGTGATGTGATTGTTGAATATCAGGGAAAACCCGTGTTGGATCCGCGTAGTCTTCAGCACCATGTCATCAGGACCACTATCGGCACGGAAGTGAAGATGGTGGTGATCCGGGATGGTCGAAAGCATACCCTAAAGGCGGAGATCCGTGAACAAGACAAGCCTGTTCAAGTGGCCCAAGCCGGCCAGATGGGCACGACGGAAG
Organism: Nitrospiraceae bacterium; assembly: GCA_020632595.1. Lineage (NCBI taxonomy): Bacteria > Pseudomonadati > Nitrospirota > Nitrospiria > Nitrospirales > Nitrospiraceae > Nitrospiraceae bacterium. The sequence goes on from JACKFF010000006.1 coordinate 218,766, forward strand.
GACCGCTCGCCGGGGTGGCTGTTCAGAATCTCAACCCTGGCATGGCCGAGCAACTAGGAGTGGAAGAAAATGTGCACGGAGTAGTAGTCATGGATGTCGCTCCGGGAAGTTATGCCGCACGGGCAGGACTGGTTCAAGGTGATGTGATCAGTGAAATCAATCGTAAGCCAGTCAGTTCTGAGGAGGATTTCCTGAAGATGGTTTCCCACTTGCAGGAGAATGCCTCAGCTTTAATTTTTATCCATCGGGGAAAAGGGGCGTTGTATTTGACCATTAAGGTATAACCGTCTTTGAAGTTAGATCCTGGTTGATAAAGGGGGCTTCTTCGACGAAGAAGCCCTCTTTTTTTGGTTAGAGGGTTGTTACCTGTTTGAGACGAGCAAAATTTCCCTTTTACCAATACCTACCATACTGCAATTTTCCCGTCTGTTTTTGGGATCCCATATCCAACGATTACTTCGCAAATTTTATGGTGTGCTTTCTTTTTAAATGGTATGGGGGACAGGAGGAACGGTCCACTGTCAGGTTTTGAACGAGAGGGTTGTGCCCATGCCTTTCGTTTTTCATTAATGAAACAATGGCAGGCTATTATCGGGCTGCACCTTTTCTATTCGGAGGACACTGATCGCTCTCCACCATATCCTGGCTGAGGTTTATCTTAAAGACGTTCTTGGCCATTTCCCTGAACTTCTCGTATGCTTTCTTTTTCTTTCCAGTGTCTGTGGCTGTGGAAGTTACTTCGCCCTGACCGGGTATGATGTGTTGGCGCTTCGTCATTCTGGTCGATCCTTATCCTATTCTCTTAAGGGACCCGAGTCGGTTATCAGTTACACGTTCAGTCTCAATATTGGGCTGTCGCTGATTTCGGGTGGGTTCTATCCTTTATTGTATTTATTTCCCTGCTGGGGCCTCAGCGGTTGGAAAACGCGGCTTTGAAGGGACTTTGTGCGATGACGTTTGGGTTCAGAGTAGGTTTCACGCTCGGACTGGCTTTAGCCGTAGAGCCGGATAGACTTGCTGGACTGGCGGAATTTCCCTACCTCTCAATGGGGTGATGGGTTTATATATTCTGCACGGTGTAAGTATCTATATGATCCGGACTGCTATTCAAACGCAGTCCTTACAATTAAAAAGTTGGACCATCACCTTGCAACTTGCCAGATACCCCTGCAGCAACTTTCGCTTGGCGCGGTGGATATTACCTTGTCCGTCGCCGCGTTATGTCGTGTATTGCCTCCGAATGTGGAGATCCGTTTCCCCGCGTTTATCGGCCTCTACGTCTATGCCGCGACCATAGGAGTGTTGAGCCCTATATGCTGGGGGGACTTGGTGTCTTCGAAGTACTCATGCTCTTTGCGTTGTCGTTTACAGTGAGTCAACAAAAAGAATACCTTTGCAGTATTTCGGGAAATCCCACGACATTGATGTGTTCTACGACGATCCTCTGGTGGTGCAGCGGCTCTGGTCTGGCACTGCAAACATGCCTGTGCGACGAAAAACAGAAGGACTATCGCGTCGTCCCGCCTATTTATTATGAATCTCACGTTCCGCTTTAACCCAGCCCTCATCAGCATGGCCTTCGCTGCTCATAAAGTTCATAGGTCAACGGGGCGATCCCGGGGTGTCACATCGATTGGTTTTCTGCCCAGTAGGGGCGAGGCAGCCGGATCGAATACCCGATAGGCCAGTAATTTTACTCGGTCGTTCAGGAGGAACCATACCAGTGCGTAGCCCCAAACGAAGAGCGCCCAGCCCCAGCCAAGGGGCGTCATGAGCAACCCATACACGGCAATCAGCGTCGCCACGATTTGCGTGCCGAGCACGGCTACCCATAAAATCCGGGCAGGACGGATGGACCAGAATGGGCCGCGCGTGCGTGTGACGAAGATTGTCAGATGTCCCGCTACGGACAACTTCAGGTAAAGCAGCGATCGTATGAAGTCACGGTCCAGGTCAAAAACGCGTTCGCCGAGATAAAACAGCCCGAACGATGCCACCACGCCCGTCACCCCCAGCACCGTCGCGATTCCAAGCACCATGCGGATGTTCCAGGTCTCGGGCTTGTCCTTGTGGTGCACGTTGTCATAGGCAATGGACAGAATGGCGCCGTCGTTCAGTAATGCCAGCATCACGATCATCACCGCCGTGACCGGATAGAAGTTGAATATCAGGATGGAGAGTGTCATGAGCAACAGGACACGAATCGTTTCGGTAATCCGATAGATGGCGTAGCTATTCATCCGTTGAAAAATTTTCCGGCTTTCCTTGATCGCGTCGACAATAACGGACAGGCCGGGCGTCATGAGCACGATGGATGCCGCGGCGCGCGCGGCGTCCGTCGCGCCAGACACGGCAATACCGCAGTCGGCTTTTTTCAGCGCGGGAGCATCATTGACCCCATCTCCCGTCATGCCGACGATGTGGCCGCGTTGCTGCAGGACATCCACGATGTGAAACTTGTGTTCCGGAAACACCTGGGCAAAACCGTCTGCTTTTTCAATAGATTCGGCCAACGGTCCCGTTTCGTGATGTTTGGTGTCACCGAAGCCGCCGGCATCGAGGATGTTCGTCCCTAATCCCAATTTTGCGGCGGTTTCTCGGGCGATGGCCAGGGCATCGCCTGTTACCATCTTGACGCTCACGCCCATCTGCCGGGCCGTGGCAATGGTAGCTTGTGCCTGCTCCCGGGGCGGATCAAATAATGGCAATACGCCGAGAAACTGCCATGGGCCTTCCTGATCAGCTCGGGCTACACCAAGGGAACGGAATCCGCGAGCTGCGAATTCATTGACCGCTTGGTCGACGGCAGGCGCCACCTGTGCGGAATTGGACGCTAAGGCCAGGATCACCTGCGGCGCGCCCTTGGTCACCTTGAAGGCCTTTCCATCCGCACTTTTGACGGTGGCCTCTGTGCGTTTGTGCACCGGGTCAAACGGCTGAAAATGCATCACCTGATAGCTATTCAAGTCCTGATTGTTTTTCAGGCCGCCCAGTACGGCCAGGTCGATCGTATCCTTATTCTCCGGACGTGAGGCCAGCGCGGCGTTGAGGATGACTTGATCGACGGGGATATCGTTGACACAGAAGGGATCACCAAGCGTCAGCTTGTTCTGCGTCAGCGTGCCGGTTTTGTCCGAGCACAGCACGTCTACACCGGCCAATTCCTCGATGGCCGCCAATCGGGTCACGATTGCCTCTTGTTTCGCCAGCAGGCGTGCACCAACAGCCATGGTCACCGATAACACCGTCGGCATCGCCACTGGAATTGCGGCCACGGTCAACACCAGGGCAAATTGCAGCGTGGTGAGGATGGGGTCATCCCGGAAGAGCGCGACCGTAATGATCACGGCCACCAGGCTGACCGCAAGGATGATCAGATAATTACCGATTTTCAGCACCGCGCGTTGAAAGTGACTGACCGTATGGGCCTCCTGCACCAGTTGCGCTGTTTTTCCGAAGTACGTGTTCCGACCGGTCCCATAGACCAGTGCGTCGCTTTCACCCTGGCGGACAATGGACCCCGAAAACACTGCCTCGCCAGGGTTGCGCTCGGCGGGCAATGACTCGCCTGTTAATGCAGACTGATCCACTTCAACCGGATCTCCTGCCAGCAGGCGGGCATCCGCCGGCACAATGTCGCCCAGACGAATGCGGATCACGTCGCCAGGCACCAACTCCCGCGCTGCCTGGGTGGACCAATTCCCATCTCGTTTCACTCTGGCCGTGTTTGCCAGCTTGGCCTTCAGGGCGGCGATAGCGTTGCCAGCCTGGTGTTCTTCCCAGAATCCGACTACAGCGTTCGTCAGAAGCAGAACCAGGATAATGAAAAAATCCGGCCAATGCCGTGCCACTGCCGAGAGAATCACTGCCGCTTCGATCATCCACGGAATGGGACCCCAAAAATAACTCAGGAATTTCAGAAACGGATTGATGGCCTTTTCCTCAATCTCATTGGGTCCATAATGGGCCAGTCGCTTTTGTGCCTCCGCCTGACTGAGACCCCCCGGCGACGACTTCAATTTCTTCTCCACTTCCGGCAGGGGCAATGTTTTCAGATCATCCTTCCCATTGGCCTGATCGTTGTTAGGTTTCATCATAGAAGTGCCTCCTGTGTTGCGATGACTCCCTTTCACATCGCGGCTACGCTTCCTCCAACCACTGTCCTGCCTTAACGGCGTCGGCGTGATCCAAGTATCGAGGACCGGCGCTTTCGTGAATGGCTTGCAGAACGTCGCCATGTTGTGCTGTTATTTTTCCGCGACCATGGCCAATCGCTCAATGTTGGCGGCGTGTTCGACCTCGAACTTGAAGCCTTCCCATGCCGCACCGGTTTCTCAGCTGTGAAAGTTAGCCATATCGAACAACCCGCCCAATTTTCCATGCTGCCGGACGAGTCGACCAATTGCGGGCACAAATTCCTCATAATCCGTGCTGACCTGCTTTTCGCTGACATGAACGGCGTGCACCCTTCCGTCTTTTTCTGTTTCGAGGTAAATGGCCATAGGGAATTTCTTTTGTTCATGTCTGGTTTGTGATCTTTGCAGGTTCAAGCCGGTGGATTTATCGACATGAGCGTAATTTTTGAGTTCAGAAAACTCAAAGGACTGTTTCGGCATTGACGGGGGTGGCCATGGCTCTAAGCCATCGCCATGCGGCTTCATATTCGGCTTCAGGAATGTGTTTGACCTCCCCATGCACGAGATAGTTAACGATTTTTGACGATTCAGTCAGAAGGCGACTCTTACCCACCATGGCTAATCGTGTGATTTTTCAATGAGGGTGCTCAATACCCCGCATATGAGTGAGAAAGGCTTCCAAATTCGCCCAGGCTGGACAGGTTTTGGCATGGATCATCACTCCGGGTAATTTGCTATGCATCGCGTTGAAGGGATCGATCTCTCGGGCCCCGCCCTCAAAATCAGCCGATTCGAACGGACCGTCGGGATGCCATCAGGTCGAAGTAGTTGGTGGGCGAGCATTGGTTTTCCTCCTGTTATTAAGGCTTTGGTTGCCGTTCTCTTCCTGAAGCATGAGATTGAGAACCCGTTGACGGATTGGCTTACGCTGGCATTGTACAGATGTTTTTTTCTTCGGAAAGGGCTATGGCCTAACTTGGCCGCCACTTCCGGCAGGCTCTGCTTTTCCAACCCTCTCAGTAAACAGAAATTGATTGACGCTTCCAGCCACCAGGTGCTGAATTAAGTTGTACATAATGATCGGCAACATCACTTGAGGATGGTCAGCCAGAGCCATGGCCGCAAGAACCAGCCCTGTTCCGTTATTGTTCATCCCCAAGCCAAACATGAGTGCCGTCCGTTGGCCTGAGTCGATTTGCAAAATCAGGGCAAGCATCCACCCAAAGAAAAAGGCCAGACTGCATAGACTGATCGCAATGAACCACATCACAGACAGGAAATCCATATCCGGATGTGAGATAGCCTTTGGTAAGGCAACGGAAGCGTTGGAATAGATCAACAGAAGTAAGACAATCGCATTCATCAGCTTAAGATACGGTTTGGTGGCCACCATTCGGTTCCGGCTCAGGAAAACCCGGAGGAGGATTCCCGCCCCAGAGGGAAAGATGACGCAGATGGCCAGAAACATCCCCGTCCCATGGGTGGCCAATTCATGCAGATCTTCGGAATAATCGCCGGTGGTAATCGCGCCGACGGCATGCAAGATCGACGGAGTTGTGAGGGGACTGAGAAATGTTGTTGCGAGAACAAGGCCCAAACTAATGGTCATGTTGCCATTGGCATTCTGGGTCCATGCTGTGGACGATCCCGCGATCGGCATTGAGGCGATCAGGGCTAGGCCAACCAGAATGTTTTGGGTCTCATCTAAATTGTGCCAGAATCCCATCACACGGCTGACCAGGAAGATGAATCCGAGTGGGACCAGCAAATTGGCTGCTACCCCAACCACCAGTATTTTCAGGTTTTGAGGGAGCTCTCGTAATCCTGCTAACTCGACGCCCATGCCGGCGTTAAATAGAAGGAACGCCAGCATGAGCATAGGAAGAGAGACGAGGGTTTGCTCTTGAAAGGCCTCGATCTGGCCCAGGGTGACATGGCGAATCCACAATCCCCACGCAGGCCACAGCCCTGCGATGACGTACCCGCCAAGGAGAAACCAGATGAAACGTTGATGGACGAATCGTGCGAATGAAATAATGAGATTCACATCGTCCTCAATCTGGAAGCCGGATACCTGACTCAATAATTCTTTAAATTTTCCTCACAATCGGCGGAGCTGGGACGCTGACGCGTTAGGAGGCTAGCACCTTATTCCCCAAAAGGTTTGTCTTAACGGCAGAGGTGAGGGGTAAGTCATCGCTTTGGGAAAGGACTTGCCTGGAACGCGACGGTGTGTTCATCGCTGACCCTCAGGCATTGAGGGGAGATTGCCGAGTCTTTGGGTGAGGAGTAAATTTTCAGATGCATCGACCGGGCAGTCAATGATTGAAAGGGAATTGGAACTCAATGCTTTTCGCAGCACGGGGGCCAGTTCATCTGCCGATGTGATGCGATATCCTGTCGCACCAAAGCTTTCCGCGTATTTGACGATATCCATATTGTGAAATTCCACGTATGTCGATCTGCCGAATTGCTGCATTTGTTTCCACCGGATCAGGCCGAGACCGCCATCGTTGAAGATGAGCACTACAAAGGGGGTAGCCATGCGTACGGCGGTCTCCAATTCCTGCGAGTTCATCAGAAACCCTCCGTCACCGGTGACCGCCACGACCCGGCGGTCTGGGTGTGCCAATTTGGCTGCCACCGCGCCGGGCAGGGCAATGCCCATGGCGGCGAACCCGTTCGAGATGATGCAGGTGTTGGGAAGAAAGCATGGGAAGAGGCGCCCGAGCCAGACTTTGTGCGCCCCAACATCCGAGATCACGATATCATCGTGGGCCAGCGACGCACGCAGATCCGCAAGAATTCTTTGCGGTTTGAGGGGAAATGACCTGTCCTGACCGCCCTGTGCCAACTCATCACTGAGCATTTGGCGAAATCGTGAGGCGCGCGTCGCGGCGGGCACGTGGCCTCGATCCGTCAGTGCATCAAGTGACGAAGTGATCGTACCCACTACCCCGACCTCGACGATGTACGACGCGTCAACCTCAGCGGGCGACATGTCCACGTGCACAATTTTCTTGTCGCGATTGGGGTTCCATGCATGGGGCGCATATTCCACGATGTCATATCCAATCGCGATTACGACGTCGGCTTCCAGGAATTCGCAGTTCACATAGTCCATGGTCTCCAGTCCAATGGCACCGAGCGCGAGCGGGTGGGTATCGGGAATGGTGCCTTTGGCCATAAAGGTTGTGGCAACCGGAATGTTCAGCTTTTCAGCAAAGCGTACCAGGGCTTCGGAGGCATGTCCCCGAATGACGCCATTGCCCGCCAGCACGATCGGATGTCTGGCCTCCCTAATGATGCGTCGGGCCTTGTCGAGTTGTTCGAGGGCGGCCCCCCCGGGATGAACCCATTGCACGAGCAGGGGTTGGCCCTCGGTTTCCATCGAAGCGATGTCTTCGGGGATTTCGATGTGTGTGGCGCCGGGTTTTTCGGACTGAGCCAGCTTAAAGGCCTTCCGAACAACTTCGGGAATGATGTCGGGTATGGGCAAGGTGGCATTCCACTTGGTCACCGGACGAAACAGTGAAACGATGTCAAGGTGCTGATGGGATTCCTTATGCAGCCGGTCCTGGTCGGCCTGGCCCGTCAGGGCGACGACGGGCGCTCGATCCATGGTGGCATCGGCCACGCCGCTGATAAGATTCGTTGCGCCCGGCCCCAACGTGGAGAGACACACGCCGGCTTTGCCGGTCAGCCGGCCGTACACATCGGCCATGAACGCTGCGCCCTGCTCATGGCGGGTCATGACGAAGCAGATGGAAGAGCCGATCAGCGCATCGAGGAGATCCATATTCTCCTCGCCCGGCACACCGAAGATATATTTCACGTCTTCGTTTTCCAAGCATTGTACGATAAGTTTGGCGGCTTTCATGCGTGCTTTCCGGATTCAATATCCTTAAAAATTTTTTGATTAATGGTGCCAGAGAATGTGAGCCTCTTCCAGAGGAATCGCAACCCCGTCGCAGTGCGGAATCACACGCGCCGTATAATCCGTTGCCGGGCGATTCGCAGGCACTGCTGCGCGGAAAACATGCCCCCCTACCGATCCGGGCAGTTGCCGGATGTTACTCATCTTCTGCCGGTGTGGACCGTCATCGTTGATACCGTCGGCATACAGTTCGACTCGCGCGGCATCTAGATCCAGATCGTCGAGATAGACCTGCACCTCAAAAATATGTTCTTCCCCCTGAGTCTCCACCTTCACGTCACCGAAGCGTAGCGCGGACCATTCATGTTCCAATGCCTGCCGCCACTTCAGTATCCGTTGGCCGGCAGCGCCATTTTCGGCGGCGCGTGCCCGATAGGCAGCTGCGGCCGGGAGATATCGTTGCTCGGTGTATTCGCGCACCGTGCGGTTTGCGGAGAAACGCGGGGTCAACCGCGCCATGCTCTCCCGCATCCGGTTGATCCATGCTTGGGGAATGCCGTTCTCGTCCCTGGTATAAAATTCTGGGATCACCTTCAGTTCGAGCAAATCATACAGCCCGTCGGCTTCAACCGCATCCCATGCCGGATTGTCGCCGTGCTCTTGTCCATCGCCTAAAGCCCACCCCACTTCCGGTGTGTAGGCTTCCGCCCACCACCCGTCCAACACCGAGAGATTGAGTCCTCCATTGACCAACACCTTCATGCCGCTGGTTCCGCTTGCCTCCCAGGGGCGCCGTGGCGTGTTAATCCACACATCCACTCCCTGCACCAGCCGCTCGGTTAACAGCATGTCATAGTCGCTTAGAAAGATGATGTGGGGGCGGATCTCCGGCTGGCGGATGAACCTGATCCATTCATGGATCAAGGCCTGTCCTGCCCGGTCCTCAGGATGGGCTTTGCCAGCTATGATAAGCTGGACGGGGCGTTCCGGATTCGTCAGCAGGCTGTGCAAGCGTTGGGGGTTGTGCAGGAGCAGGTTTGGTCTCTTATAGGTTGCGAAGCGCCGCGCAAAGCCCAATGTCAACGAGTTGGGGTCAAAGAGATACTTCGCCGCTTCAATTGCTTCAGGCGATTCGCCTGAAGCGGCCAATTGCCTCGACAATCGCTCACGTGCATATGTCACAAGAGCCTGACTGGCGGCGATGCGAAATTGCCAAATGGTGGCGTCAGAGACCCGGCGCATGTCTTCCTCAAGGGTATCCGTCGTCCCCAGCCACCGCTCCTTTCCACAGATTTTCGTCCACAGTTCATCAGCCGGGGCTGAGTCCCATGTCGGCATGTGGACTCCGTTCGTTACATGTCCGACCGGTACTTCGTCTTCTGGCCAATGCGGAAAGAGCGGCGCAAAGAGATGCCGACTCACTTTTCCATGCAAACGACTGACGCCATTCACCGCGCCGCTCCCTCGAATAGCCAGATAGGCCATGTTGAACGGTTCAGATGTGTCATGCGGGTTTTGACGGCCCAAGGCCAGCAGGTCATGAAGCGGAATTTTGAGCTTTTCCTTGGCATACCCATCGAGATATTGTTCAATGAGTGCCGGACTGAATCGGTCGAAGCCTGCGGCAACCGCGGTATGGGTGGTGAACAGGTTTCCTGCCCTGGTCACGGTCAGGGCCATGTCGAAGGGCTGCCCGGTCTCCTGCATAAAACTGCGGGCGCGTTCCAAGACCGCAAATGCCGCATGGCCTTCATTCAGATGACAGACTTCCGGTTGAATGCCCAGCGCCTTCAACAGGCGCCATCCCCCGATTCCGAGCAGCAATTCCTGCTGGAGGCGCAACTCCGGACCGCCCCCATACAGCTCGCTGGCAATTCCTCGATGAGCCGGAAAGTTCGCCGCATCATTGCTGTCCAGCAGATAGAGCTTCACCCGGCCGATCTGGACCTGCCACGCGCGCAGCCAGATCGAGTATGCGGGTAAGGCGATCTCCAACCGCAACCATTCTCCATTTGATTGGCGCAAAGGGGTGATCGGCAACTGTCCGGGATCGTTGTAGGGGAAGAGGGCTTGTTGCGTCCCATTTTGATCGATCACCTGGCGAAAATACCCTTGTTGGTAGAGAAGTCCCACGCCCACCACCGGCACGCCCAGATCGCTGGCGGCTTTGAGTTGATCGCCGGCGACATTACCGAGTCCACCCGAATAGATGGGCAAGGCTTCGCTCACCATGAATTCCATGCTGAAATAGGCGGCGCAGGTCAGAGCCGTTTGCGAGTAATGCTGCTGAAACCAGGCGGGGGACTCTACTGCCTGCTGCCTGGTCTGTACCAGGCTATCAATGGTTTTTCGAAAACCGGAATCCGCCAGCACCTGTTTAATCCGGTCGTGCGAAACGGTCTGCAGGACAACCCAGGGGTTGTGTGTGATGTCCCATAATTCGGGATCAAGCTGTCGCCAGACTTCATCGGTCGCATGATTCCATGACGAGCGCATATCCAGGGCCAACTCGGTGAGGGAATTGAAACCCTCGATTTCCTTGGGGAGAAAATTATCGAGGGGGTTGCTGCCACGGATTGGTTGGCTCATGCTGGCTCCTTCAGCGGTGGCTCGCAGGAAATGGCCGGTTGCCCGGGAGAAGTCGGCAATGCACTCTGAAAGATCGGGAGAGCGGCTGGTTGCCCTGCGAGGGAACATACTGTTGCATGACTGACCATACAGCTACGATGTTCGCATGTGGGGATATTCCAATAATGCGCCACACTCATTCATGGAGCACTTTTCCGGAAGTGGCGGTAGCGACGGATCAGCGCGTTGGTGGAGCTGTCATGCTTGAGCTGTGGCTCACCCGGTCTTTCCAGTTCTGCAAGCCCCCGTTTTACCAGTACCTTGCCCAGTTCAACGCCCCATTGGTCGAATGAATCGATTTCCCAGACTGACCCCTGCGTGAAGACCCTATGCTCGTAAAAGGCGATCAATGCCCCCAGCGTTTCCGGCGTCAGACGCTCGGCGAGAAGAGTATTGGTCGGGCGATTGCCGTCAAACACATGGTGCGGCACCAGCCGCCTCGGCATGCCGTCGGCTTTGACTTCCTCGGCGGTCTTCCCGAAAGCCAACGCCTCAGTCTGTGCAAACAGATTCGCCATCAGCATATCGTGCTGATGGCCGATCGAATTCAAGGTTTGGGAAAACCCGATACAATCGCAGGGGATTAACTTTGTTCCCTGTTGGATCAGTTGGTAGAAGGAGTGTTGGCCGTTGGTGCCGGGTTCGCCCCAATAAATGGGGGCCGTCTGATACCCGACGCCCGCGCCTCCGAGCGTGACGTGCTTGCCATTGCTCTCCATCGTCAACTGCTGAAGATAGGCCGGGAAGCGCTTGAGATAGGGGTGGTAGGGTAAGACAGCGACCGTCTCTGCCTTAAAGAAATTGTTATACCAGATTGTGAGGAGTCCCATGATGACGGGCAGATTGCGGTCGAAGGGAGCCCTGCGGAAATGTTCATCCATCGCGTGAAAGCCTCCGAGCATCGCACGGAAGTGATCGAGGCCGGCGGCGAGCATGGTCGAGAGGCCGATCGCAGAATCCATCGAATATCTCCCGCCGACCCAGTCCCAGAACTCGAACATGTTTGCCGTGTCGATCCCAAACTTTGACACTTCCTTGTCGTTGGTCGACACGGCGATAAAGTGCTTGCGCACGGCTTGCTCGTGTCCGATCTGGCCCACACTCCACGCGCGTGCGGTATAGGCGTTCGTCAGGGTTTCCAGCGTCGTGAACGTCTTCGAACAGATGATGAAGAGGGTCTCTTCCGGGTTGAGGTTGCGCGTGGTTTCGGCGAAGTCGTTGCCGTCTACATTCGAGATGAAGTGGAATGTCATGTCGCGATGGCTGTAATGACGCAGCGCTTCGTAGGCCATCACCGGACCGAGGTCGGCACCGCCGATGCCGATATTGACCACGTGGCGTATCCGTTTGCCGGTGTATCCGCGCCATTGGCCGTTGCGGATCTGGCGTGAGAATTCCGTTATACGGTCCAGAACCCCATGTACCTCAGAGACGTTATTGACCCCCTTGACGAGAATCCGTTTGGTCTCAGGCACGCGCAGAGCCGTGTGTAGGACGGCGCGCCTTTCTGCCACATTGATCTCCTCACCGGAGAACATGGCAGCGATTCGCTCACGCAGCCCGCAGTCTCCGGCAGGTTGAAGGAGAAGGCCTATCGTTTCATCGGTGATGCGATTTTTTGAATAGTCAAGGTATATGCCAGCGGCTTCGGTGGTCAGTCGCTCCCCCCGATGGGGATCGTCGGAAAAAAGCTGGCGCAAATGCGGACTGCGGATCGTTTTATAGTGCGCGGCCAGGGCTTTCCATAGGGGTCGCCTGGTCAGCACCGGTCGGGCCGTGTGAGTGGTCGATTTCACGCGGCCCATGCTGATGCGACCTTTGTTATCGTGGAAAATTTTGCGGAAATTTGGTTCATCAGATCGTGCCAGGACTTGGCAAAGGCTGCCGTTCCTTCGCGCTGGAGGTCTCGGGCCAGTGTCTCATAATCGATGCCGGCGCCGGCAAATTCCGCCAGTACCGCCTCAGCGTCGCCACCGTGGACGCGGAGGACATTACTTACCCTCCCATGACCGGCAAAGGCGAGGAGAGTCTTTTCCGGCATCGTGTTGATGGTATCCGGGGCTGCCAGAGCCTCGACGTACAGAACGTTCGGGGCTGCCGGATCCTTGGTCCCCGTACTGGCCCAGAGCAGTCGTTGTGGGCATGCTCCGGCTGCAACAAGATTTTGCCAGCGTTTGTCTGCCAATAGATCGCGATAGGCTTTGTAGGTGCCCATGGCGATGGCCATGCCAAGACGGTTGCGCAACGAAGCCGGCCCCCTGTTCTTGACCGCCACGTCCCAGCGACTGACAAAGATTGATGCCACCGACTGGATTTTTGGGTCGAGCCCTGTGGCGATTCGCCGCCCAATGGCGCACATATACGCTTCGGCCGCCGCGATATACTGCTCATGCGAGAACAGCAGTGTGACATTGACGGGCACGCCCGCAAAGATCGATTCCTCGATCGCGGGAAGGTCTGCGATCGTACCAGGAATCCTGATGAATAGATTAGGGCATTGGGCGCGCGCATGCAGTTGTGCTGCCGCCGTGATGGTGGCCGCTGTGTCGTCCGCGAGCAAAGGAGAGACCTCCAACGACACCCACCCGTCGAGGCTACCGGTGGCATCGTGGACCGGCCGAAACAGATCGGCCGCTTGTACCAAATCTTCCATGGCGAGTTCGAAGAACAAGTCTTCGCCCGATTTGCCGGCGAATGCTTTCTGGCGGATGGCGTCAGCATAATGGGCTCCTTCTTTGATCGCGTGATCGAAAATCGTAGGATTAGAGGTGAGCCCCGTCACCGCAAATTCATTGATGCAGCGGCTGAGGGTGCCGCTGGTCAGCAACTCCCGTGTGATGTTGTCGAGCCAGAGGCTTTGCCCAAGGTCGTAAAATTGTTGTGTCGCGTTCATTGTTTCTCCTTACCGCAATGTGGGGGGCGGTGGGGCCTCCTCGCGGGCGGCGATATTCCCGGATTCGAATGCGTCTCGGCTCTGATGTGGAAAGCCTGTCGTCAATCGATTATCCGAAGCATCTTTTTTCGTCGCCAGAATGCGTAGATTGTTGTCACCAGGATGTAATGACGACATAAGTGCTGCTCCATGTCTTGGAGCATCTGCTCCTTGTGCACATCAATCAGCATACGGCTCAAGAGACCATCCCACAGTTCCGATCGTTGGATTCTACCTGGCGGAATATCACATTGCCTCTCGCAGGGTCACAAAGATGTTGAGCGTACAAGGAAATAAATGCTCTGCAAACTAATGGCTCGTGAGATAAAGAATTGGCACAGCACCTTTTTTTAAGATTGGGCATGCTGCTAATCGAGATGCATAGGATATGCCAGGAAGAGTGGGGTTGTCGCCCTCTGACGGTTCAGCCCAGAGAGGATATTGATTCCAAACAAAAACGGCAATCACGTTCATTCGCCTTTACTGGAAGGAGAATCTAAGGGTTAGTAGGTGAATGGATTTACATGGATGAAAGCAAGCTTGTCCTAATTTGGGACCAACCCTTCAATGGGGGTGTGACGAAATTCCACGTTTTTTAAATATCTTTTCGATAACCTCTGAAATGATTTCCTCCCTATGAGTGACTTCGCACCTATGCATGGTGCGCTACCGCTCATTGAGAGCCCCTTTTGTCATCTTATCCTGGCTGTCCTCACCATTCTCAGGAGCCAGATGGAGGGACTTCAAAAAAACGCGTGCATATTTGCCACGCCTATCCCGGTTAAGACGTGCCTTTCAACTGCGGGACCGCAAACAGCGTGAGGGTTACAGCCCACCCAGTGGTCGGCTGAGCCCTCCGGGCAATGAGAACACCATAATTTCTTTAAATGAGATTAGCTGATTCGGTTGTTCCTGAAGGATTTCTGGATAGCGTTGGCAAGTGTTTTTCGAATTGAATTGGCCGGATAGCTGTTGGATCACTTTCATGGGGGCTCTTATCCGTATGGCCGCTATCGACCATGCCGCTCAAGGTGAGGAGACCATATGTAACCCGTTCGCGGATGGGCTCACCCGTGATACCGGTATCCGCTTCCGGCAAATTCTTTACGTGTATTTCGGCCACTCGCTTCCCCACTTACATTAATGATTGGATTATGAGGGATCTAACAGAAAAAGTTGCATCTTTTGGGAAGGGCTTCGATTTTTTTCCCGTGCATCCTCAGGAGTCTGGATTATTTCAACCTTGGCCAAGCTAAAGGGCATATGGGAACACTGCCCTACCTTTGTTTTGTGTGGTGGTCTGGCAGGACCTCACTCTGAAGCCTTGGTGTCTTGCCATCACACCGCCAAATTTTCTCCCTCTCAATATTAATGTGGTTTTTTCTTGGCGCCTTTTTTGGCACTTTGGGCGGAACTTCCCTTTCCTTGCAATTCCTCGGCTGCCATCGCCGCGCCGCCGCCCTTAGTTTTGTTGACGTTTTTTTCGAGTTCGGCGTGGCCTTTCTTTACAGCCTTTTCATGTTTCATTCCCGTTAAGGCATCACTGTGGTCACCTGGTCCGCTTCCACCGGGGAGGGCGGCTTCTCCAGAAGGTGAGCTTCGTTGAATGTGATCAGGTACGTTACTTTTAGGGGTTTTCGAGGTCCCGGGCTCACCGCCAACCATCTCGGCAAATGCTCCTGTTCCAAGTAGAAGACTGATACCGACAACACCAACCATAATTTTCATAACGTTCATCACGAACCTCCTTGAGAATGAAATGGATTTGTCTGTTAGATCCTGCCCATCCCCATTCTTCCCGGTTTCTTGACCGGCGGGACACTATCAGTAGGATGGGCGATGTCCGGAATACCTCTCCCGAATTTGGTCCCGACATACACATTCTTTACTTCATTTCCACTAATAAGTTCTATTCATTGTGGCGCCTCTTTTTTAGGGGATGGTAGAGGATCGGACTTCACTGCAAATTTGGAAATGATTTTTTGCTCCTTCTAACCATTGGGATAGAGGCATAATGCGTGTTGAGCCTATGCCCTTTTGTGAAGCGGCGGACCCACGTGCAGAAAATTATTGATTGATATAAGAAAAATTTCCGTAGTTTTTAGGCCGATCTAGATGCAAAGGAACTATGAACGCGTATGATTGTAAGTAGGTGAATACCTACAAGGAATATTCAGAACAATTAAATCAGTGTAGAGCGAATTGTCCGAATATAGGATGTGCAGATTCAGGAGTGCGTGAAGGATGTTGAACGTTTTTGGGGTATTGCCGAATCGAGCCGGTATGACAGCTTTTGGATGGCCTTTATGGCATCTCCTATTCTGTAGGGCGGGTGTCGACTATGCCGAGCAAGGCGGGGAGATCATATTTGACCAGTTCGCCGATGCGCTCAACCGTAAGGTCAGCCGGGGGATAGGCCGTGAGATTTTTTTGATCCAGCGCGTAATGGCCCTGGCGGGGAGAGATCGTTGTCAGGCGATCTCCCCAGACCTGTTTCATGGCTCTTAGAATGCGAAGCTTGTCGTCTATCATGACGTAATGTCGAGCTGGATAACGTCGCTCGACGTCGGCGAGCATGTGTTCCTTGTGCAGGTAAATCAACACCCGACCCTTGACCGCATCCCACAATCCCGACCGTTGGATCTTGCGCGGCTGAAAGACCACATCACCATCCGAGAGGATGACCGTCCGGCCCCGATGGTCAAGATGGGCCAGAAGGTCGAGCGCGCCAGGATAAAGGCGTTCGGCGAATGGATAGTCAACCAGAAATGAAGACATCATCAGCAAGCGCGGGTCATTCATGGTTTCAACACGGTAGCGTTGCAAAGCCCCCAGATAGTCTGCGTAACCGAGTTCCTTTCTCAACGTCTCAAAAATGTCCCAGTATCGATCCCGGTTTTTCCCCCCAAACTCTTGCGCGAGATGATGGCTTAGGTCAGAGCCGATGTGGTCGTTATCCAATAGGGTATTATCCACATCCAATAGGAAGACCACTTCCTCCGAGACAGTCATGCTTGTATCCTTTCCGGCATGGGATATCTCAACCTTCATCTGTCTCGATGAGCGCCTCTGACTTTGGTAACTTCTTTCTTTGTCAAGGAGATCGTACAATTCCTCTTCAGGATCTGTCCAACTTTCCAGAGCCAGGGAGGTACCACATTCAGGGATGACACAGATCGAGAAGTGTCGATGTGTCGGCAATATTTCCATTTGGAGATTGTGGCGACCTTTGGGGTACGTGTGCGTGGCGGTTTCCTGCTCAGAGGTTGGTCGTCGGGAAATCCTGATCGCAAAGCGATGTGAAGGCCGAACTTCAAGCGGGCAGACTTAATGTCCGCCGAGCTTGACCTTTCCGCGGAATGCTTGATGCGCGCAGACTTGATAGCCAATGAGCAGAATGAATCCAACCAGAAACCACCAGAGTCCGATCTGCATGCCATAGGCGCCGGCGGTGGCGTTGGTCACGGTCAAGCTGTTAGCCGGATCATTCGTTGCAATCAGAATGTTCGGATATGCCCCCCAGGCTGTGCTGGCCAGCATTGTCAATATCAACAGACTCGTCGCGGAAAACGCTCCCGCATCCCAATTGCGCCTTCGTATTTCGACAGCCGACAACAACGCCGCCATACTGAGGATGGGGAAGACATATCCAATGGGATGGGCGGCATAATTAAGATAAAATGCCGGTTGGACAATGGGGACGGACGTCAGAGCCAACCCGACCAGAATAACCACGGCTGATCCAGCCAACCAGCTTGCGTGTCGCGCCCGGTTTTGTAACTGGCCTTTCGTTTTCATGACCAGGAAATTGGCACCGTGCATGGCGAGGATCGCTATGCTTGTGGCTCCAATGAGTATGGTAAACCAATCCAGTATGCCCGGCTCCGGGCCTGTCATGAAATTTGTCCAGAGGGCCACGAAGAAATACCCTTCGGCATTCAAGGGCACCCCGCGAATGAGGTTGCCCAAGGCCACTCCGAACACGAAAGCCAGGAAGAGGCTCGCTCCGGCAAACGCCACATCGCAAAACTGCCGCCAGAGTGCGTGATTCACATGCGAACGGAGTTCGAGTGCGAGTCCACGGGCAATCAGCAGCCACAGGACCAGATGTAAGGCCAGATAAAAACCGCTGAACCCTGCCGAATAGGCCTTGGGGAAAGCGAAGAATAACAGACCACCTGCAGCGATCAGCCACACTTCGTTGCCGTTCCAGATGGGGCCGATGGCGGCCAAGGCCTTACGGCGGTCTGCTTCGGTTTTGGCGGCGAAGCCATAGATGATGCCAAGGCCGAAGTCGAATCCGTCAAGGACGACATAAATAGCCAGCATCAATGTGACGGCGACATACCAGAAGGTTTCCATCTTGCCGGTTCCTAGCGCTTCGCAGATTCAGGGAGGGAGCTTGCCGGGCCATGTCTTATTGTTTCAGCCATCAGGAAAAGGAAAAGCAGTCCCAACACAAGATAGATTCCGAGAAATCCGAGCAACGTAAACAGTGTGTTGCCCGAATGGACCAGTGGTGAGTTGCCGTCGACCGTGCGGAGCAGGCCATACACCAGCCAAGGCTGGCGGCCGAGTTCGGCGGTCATCCAGCCGGCCGTTGTGGCCAGATAGGGAAGCGGTGCGGCAAGCATGAGCAGCCAGAGCAGCCAGTTCGCGGAAAACAATCCCCCACGCCAGAGCCAGAGCAATGCCAATGCCATTACCGTTGCCAGCATGGTTCCAAGCCCGGCCATGATATGGTAAGCATAGTATAGCAGCACGACATTGTCGGGCCACTCTGTGCGTGGAAACGCATCCAGCCCTTTCACCGTGGCGTAAAGCTCGTTAAAGAGCACAAGACTCAATGCATCCGGCACGACGAGCGGATTGTCGATCGTCAGGGTTTCCATATTCGGTTGACCGACGAGCAACATGCCCGCGCCACGCTTGGTTTTGAAGAGACCTTCGAATGCGGCGCCTTTGATCGGTTGATGTTCAAAGACCTGTCTGGCGTTCTCGTGGCCTGTCGGGAAGATCATCAACGCCGTGGCGATGGCGCCGGTCACCACGCCGGTACGGAGGAACGTCTTCGCATATGGCGCGTGCAGGCCGGATAAGAGGTAGAACGAACCGACTGCCGCCATCACGAACGAGGCCGTGACGACTGCGGCCGTCATGTTGTGAGCATATTGCCAGAACAGCCAAGGATTCGTGAGCAGACCGGAAAGACTATCCACGAACAATCGTCCGTCCGGGGCCACCGTATAGGCGACCGGATGTTGCATCCAGGCATTCGTCGCCAGAATAAAATAGCCGGAAAGCCAGGATCCAAGAAAAAGCATCAGCATTGCGGCCCATTGTACCTGTGGGCTGAATCGGTTCTCCCCGAATAGCAAGATGCCAAGGAATGACGATTCCAGAGTAAACGCAAACAGGCCTTCCATGGCCAGCGTCTGGCCGATTACGCCGCCGGCAAAGTTGGAGAATTTCGCCCAATTGGTGCCGAACTGGAATTCTAAGGGAATGCCGGTTACGACACCAAAGGCAAAACTCAAACCAAAAATTTTTGTCCAAAACCGGGCAACTTCATGGTAATGGTTGTCACCGGAAGCGAGAGCCCGGCTCCGCAGGTAAAGCAGCAGCAAGGCCAGCCCCATCGTCAATTGTGGAAAGAGATAATGAAAGGTGACCGTGAAGGCGAATTGCAGACGGTCATAAAGTAGCGCGCTGGCCATTGAATTCTTTCGAACTGAACCAAGGGATGTTCAGGAATGCGATTCGGTGGGCTGAAATTTTTTTTAAGCCCCTTCCTTAACCGTGTTGCCGCCTTAGTCACACATCCAGCAGGTGGAGTGAAGGAGCTGGAGTGGATGGCCTAAAATCCGACCTATAGACTAACCGATTGTACCTTGGTGCCTAGCGCGGGGAAATGGCGAATGAGGTCATAAACCATTATTGCCCATGAACGAACGTGCGGACAAACCCCAGGATACTGTGATTCATTCACGGGCCTGTGGCTATCGTGATGAGGAGTATCTCCGGCTCAAGATAACTCCAGCCTTCTGGCCTCGGAAAAGAGGGAAATCTACCCGTATGAATTTGGGTTGCGCCATTTAAGGATACCCCTCTGATTTCTATGTGTGAAAACGCAAGGTCATCCTGGTGAGTGAAAAACTAATTTGATTCATGGGAATGTGTTGAAAAACAACCGTCCAATGTGAAATAAATATGAAGGGGGTTTGTTGGCGATCACCATCGTCCAAGGGCGCTATCCTATTTGTGAAAGTTTATTATAGGCATTTAAGGCGGCCACCTTGTAACATTCCGCAAGTGTCGGATAATTGAAGATGCGGTCAAGAAAATAATCCAGTCCGCCCCCTAATTCCAGGACCGCTTGCCCGATATGGATGAGTTCCGTGGCACCAGTGCCGATCACATGGACACCGAGAAGCTTTCGGGTCTCACGATGAAACAGCATCTTGAGCAACCCACTGTCATCTCCCATAATTTGACCCCGGGCAATTTCCTTATAGCGAGCCACCCCGGTTTCATAAGGGATTTTTTTCTCGGTTAGCTCATGTTCATGCGCGCCGATCATGGAAATTTCCGGAATGGCGTAAATGCCGAAGGGAAAGTGTGTATCCATGGGACCGGCACTGACCCCGAAGGCATGACAGGCCGCCCGTCGGCCTTGCGCGGCGGAGGTGGAGGCGAGACTAGGGAACCCAATCACATCCCCGGCGGCGAAGATATGGGGAATTTGCGTTCGAAAGTCTTGATCAACCGCAATCCGTCCTCGCTCATCCGCGGTCAACCCAGCCCCGGCTAGATTCAATTGATCGGTTGCGCCGATTCTTCCAGCGGAATACAGGACCATGTCGGACACAAGCCGCTTCCCGGACTCCAGTTGTATCACCGCTTGTTTGGGCGGACCTTCAGCTATGGTCAATTTCTCCACGGTTTCTCCCAATCGGAAGGTCACATCCCGGTTTCTCAATTGATGAATGAGTTCCTCAACAATTTCGTTATCCAGGAATTCAAGCAAGTGCTCGCGTTTGTCTACCAGAGTCACATCGATTTCAAGTGCGGCAAACATGGAGGCATACTCCATCCCGATCACGCCCCCTCCGACCACCACTAATCTTTTGGGCAGAGATGTGAGGTGGACCATCTCGTCACTGGTGACAATGATTTCACCATCTACGCTGGTACCAGGCGGCGGGGCGGCTACGGTTCCAACTGCAAGCAGAATATTCTCAGCCGTGACGGTTTTTGTCTCGTGTTCTGTGCGAATGACAAGGGTATGGCCATCGGTGAAGGAGGCTTCGCCGGAAATGAGTTCGATATCATTCCTCCAAAGCTGATCCTCCACGACATCGATTTCCCGGCTTCGGACAAGTTGCACACGGGAAAAAAGTTGTTCCGCTGTGGGACGGTGCCGTTCCCTCCTTCTTGTTTGTTGGACGAACGGATGGTTGGTGGCCATGAAGGATAGCACGGCCTCGCGTAAGGTTTTGCTGGGAATGGTCCCCAGTTCTATACACACGCCGCCCGCGCACTGGCGACGTTCAACCACTCCCACCCGCTTCCTGAACTTAGCGGCTTGAATCGCCGCTCGTTGTCCTGCCGGACCGCTGCCGATGCATAAGAGATCAAAGTCGAATTGGTTGCTCATCTGGATCCAAAATATATCAAGCCCTATTTACAGAAGAATTATTTAATACAAAACACCTTTTTCGAGATTGAAGATGTCAGACGCCCCCTTTTCCATTCCGTCCCCAGGGTGAAAATTTTGTGCCTTAAAAATGAGTTGTCCATTGTTCCTTTATAATGTGGTATTCATGGTCCCGTTTTCCGATATCCCATCGTTTATTCGAATCTTTTAAAAAAGCTAGGCTCCATGTGGCCATGGCTCTCGTACCGGGTATACCCGGTGCGAGGCACGGTTAAGGAAGGACAGGTGTCGTTAAATCATTGTTCACCGAGTTATTGCCAGCGTTGACATCGATTCCTCCGGCGGGCGGCGGTTTGTCGAGATCCACATATTGGAACGTCTCGAAGGGTTGAATTTGTTCGTCGGTGGGCAATTGGTTCCGGTTCCAGCCTCCGCCGAGCGCACGGATGAGGGCAACCGAGGCTCTCAGCAGTTCGGCCTTGATCTGCACTAATTCGATACGTGCTTCGAGCGTGGCGACCTGCGCATAAATGAGTTCAAGGCTGGAAGCCAGCCCGCCCTGATAGAGTTCCGTGGTCAAATTTTGCGTCTTGAGCGTAGCTCCGACGGTGGCGCCCTGACGATTGGCCGCAAGGGTCAGCCTGTTAGTCAGGCTCAAGTAGTTCTCAACTTCGCGAAAGGCGTTCAGCACGGTCGAACGGTATCGATCTTCCGTCTCGCGATAGGCGGACCAGGCCTGCTGTAATTGGGCACGGCGATACCCCCCCTGGAAGAGCGGCAGCGAAACAGTGGACCCGTAGGACCAGAAACTACTGGCAAGCTTGATGAGACTGAAACCGGTATCTTCGAACCCGCCACCTGCCGAGAATCTCACATCGGGGAAAAAAGCGGCGCGGGCGATACCGATGCTCCGGTTGGCTTGTGCCATTCGGCGTTCCATTCCGGCGATGTCTGGCCGACGCTCAAGCAAGGTGGAAGGAATGGTTTTAGGAATGGCAAAATCCGCTACTTGAAGGTCATCGACCGGATTGATTGTAAAACTGCTCGGCGTCATGTTCACGAGAATGGCGATGGCCTGTTCCGTGACTTGGCGTTGGCCTTGAATTTGGGCTAATTTCGTCTCCGTGCTGAACAGGAGGGATTCGACACGGGCGACGTCGAGCGCCGATGCGATCGCGCCGGCGAACTGGGCATTGACGAGTTTGAGCACGTTTCTATAGAGGGCAATCGATTGGGTATAGATCGCCGTCTGCGCGTCGAATCCGCGGAGTGTAAAATAGTTTGCCCCAATTTCCGCCTGCAGGCTGAGTCGTGCCAGACCATAGTCCGCGGCTCGCTCCTCGGCCCGGTAGAGTTCGGCCCGCGCGGCATTGCGAAGCGCGGACCAAAAATCGGGTTCCCAGGATGCGAGACCTCCGGTGGTAATGGCCGCTTCGCGGTTGTTCTCCCCAATGCCGCGAAACAGACTATTGTCGGATTGCCTATTGTTCGAGGCACCGAACCCCAAACCGGCGTGAGGAAGGTACTGCGATCGGGCCCTCATCATCATATCGCGAGCCTGAACGAAGCGTTCTGCGGCGGCCTGAAGATCCGGATTGGCTGCCATGGCTTGTTCTTCAAGACTATTCAGAATTGGATCGTTAAAGAGTTGCCACCAATCCGGGCGTAATTCATCATCCGACGGCTTCGCCTCGACGAAGGGACTTGCCCCTTTCCATGAGGCCGGGACGACGTATTGCGGCGGTTCATAGTCGGGCGCCAAATCGACGGCCGGGAACCAATTACAAGCCGGTAAATTGAGTGTCAGCAGAAACAGGCTGCAGCGCCACGCATGGGACAGTAAGATACGCCCATCTTCCAGTCTCAATGGTAAACGTTCGCTTATCATAGATGCAGCGACTCTCATGATGAAGTGTGTTCCTTTGATATCTGAGACTCTTTTGGCGCCGGCGCGCCTGCGGGCAGCGGGCCGCCGGTTGGTGCCGGCGCGTCCGTCGGTGGCGGGCCGCTGGTATTGATAAGGTCATAACCGGGTGCGGGCGTCACGATGCGCACCGTGTCCCCTTCCAGCAACGCGGCGCTCGGATTGTTCACGATGCGGTCGAGGGTGGAAACTCCCTCGGCCACTTCGACGGCGTTATCGAGGAGTTTGCTTACGGTAATGGAGTTAAAGTGCACCCGGTCGTCCTCCCCCACCACGGCCACTTGCGTGCCGTGCTCCTGGAACACTAATGCGGTGGATGGAATCGTGAACACTTTCCGATCCACCGGCGCCGTGAGGTGGACTTGGGCATAGGAGCCTGGCCAGAGAGCCCTGTCTTCGTTTTCGATCGTGAAGACGGTTATCGCGGTACGTGTGCTGACGTCGAATCCACGTGCGACGGTCAGGAATTTGGCGGTGAAATGACGATCCGGCAATTGTGGAACCGTCACGTCGGCTGTTAGTCCCGGCTGGAGGAAGGGCCCGAAGGACTCCGGCACGGAGACAAAGAGGCGCAGCAGACTTACGTCGGCCACGGTAAAGAGATTGCTGACCGAGCCGGGGGAACTGATCGTTCCTTCCTTATTGACGTAGTCGCCGACATTGATGTTGCGGACGGTTACCACTCCGTCATAGGGTGCGACAATGGTTTTGAACCGAATAAGGGCCTCGAAGTTCCTGACGTTCTGCTCCGCTGCTCTGACCTTTGCCAATTCGGCTTTCGCTTCCGCCACCTTCACTGAAATCGACTGCTCGGATACTGCATGATTTTTGCGCAGTGCCAGCCAGCGCTTGGCTGTGATTTCGGCGAGGGAATAGATGGCGCGCACCGACTCCAGATCCGCTTTCGCTTGGTGATATTGGGCGTCGAGAGCGGGCGCGTTGATTTCCGCGAGGATATCGCCTTTTTTCACCAGCGCACCGTAGTCCTTGTACCACATCTTCACATAGCCGGAGACCTGCGCGTAGATCGGAGCCTGAAACCACGCCTCAATAGTGCCGGGGAGCGTAATGGTCTCAGTCGGCGGTACCGGCTTTGCGTGGATGACTGCCACGGTGGGGATGGCGTTTTCGTGCGTCTGCTGGCGAAGCAAAGAGGCGTCACTTTTGCTCTCATAAACCCGATAGCCGAGGTAGAAGATACACAGGAGGGCTACGGAGATCATTACGAGCCTTCCACGCAGGATCTTACTCATTGTATGCATGGTCCTTCTGGCGAGCCGCTCGCCTGTTATAGATCATCGCGTAAACGCAGGGCACAAACAATAGGGTAAAGACGGTGGCAACGAGCAAGCCCCCGATGACGGCTCGCCCGAGAGGCGCATTTGTGGAATATCCTGTCGCCATGGGGACCATCCCGAAAATCATGGCCGAGGCTGTCATGAGCACGGGTCGGAAGCGGGTCACTCCGGCTTCCATTGCGGCCTGCAGTGCATCGCCATGCTCCTTGAGCCTATCGCGCGCATAGGACACAACAAGGATTGAATTGGCGGTTGCCGTGCCCATGGTCATAATGGCGCCTGTCAGGGCCGGCTCCGATAGCCGGGTATGGGTCAGGAACAATGCCCATGCGATGCCCGCCAGTGCGCCGGGTAGGGCTGTAATAATGATGAAAGGATCCAGCCAGGATTGGAAGTTGACGACAATCAGCAGATAGATCAGCACGACTGCAGCGACGAGTCCGAAGATCAGCTCGAAATACGCATCGTGCATCAATGATGCCTGGCCGTGGATTTCAAGCTCAGCGGTACGCGGCTTCTCGTCCTCCATGCTTTTGGCGACCTTTTGGACATCTGCTAAAACGCCACCGAGGTCCCGTCCTTCGGCGGATACATAGATGTTAAACAGCGGCATAATGTTTCCGTGCGTGATTACGCCAGGCGTACCCGTTGCCGTAATGTCGGCCAAATTGCCGAGGAGCTGCACTTCCTGCCCCTCCGGATCTTGCGAGTCGCTCGCGGACTCGACCGGAATAGTCTTGAGACTATTCACGCTGTTGATCTGGGGCTGCGGTGTATAGACATTAATCAGGTAAGACATGCCGGTACTGGGATCGAGCCAATAGATTTGGTCGGTCTGTTGGCTTCCGGCGGTCGTCATGAGTAAGTTGTCGGCCATTTCCTTAAGGGATCTGTTGACTCCGAGTCCGAACGTGCGGTTGCCTTCGACCATGAGGGTCGGCGTGCGCATCGTCTGCTGGATCACCACGTCTGCGGCACCGGGAATCTCCCGAAATTTGCCCACCAATTTACGGGCGAACTCATAGTTGGGGTACATGTCCGGGCCGTTGATTTGCACATCGATCGGCGCAGGGGCCCCAAAGTTGAGGATTTTTGCGGTCAGATCGGACGGTTGGAAGGTGAATTCGGTTCCTGGATAGCGCTCTCTCAAGCCCTTTCGGAGAATTCGCCTATAGTCCCAGACCGGGGATTTTTCATCATTCAAGAGGATAGTCAAGTCACAATCCTGGGAGCCGATCGTTGGCGTTGGAATGAAGGCGAGGTTATGCGGTCCGACCGGCAGGCCGCAATTACTCACAATGTTTTCAACTTTGCCCGGCAACAACTCCTGGATGCTATTGGAGACCAGAGTGGCAATGCGTCCTGATACCTCAATGCGTGTCCCGAGCGGCGCCCGCATATGCATCGTCATGACGTTCGACCTGATCTCGGGAAAATAATCCCGTCCGAGGAAGAAAAAGAGAGACATAGAAGCGACGGCGATGGCCAGAGAGGTCGCGACGAAGGCCTGCCGGTTGGCAATCACCTGTTCGAGTATCGCACTATAACGCCCGCGGAACCGGTTGAAGCCACGTTCGAATCCGTTCTGAAAGCGGACGAAGATGTTCGCTGATGATTCAGGGCCGGACTCCCCGTGAGGTTCATGTGGTTGCGACATGGTGATCCTTCAGCATATATTTCGCCATGGTCGGCACGAGTGTTCGTGACAGGATGAAGGACGCCAGCATGGCAATGATGACCGCCTCCGCCATGGGTTTGAACAGGTAGCCTGCGACGCCGCCAAGCTCGAAAAGCGGGAGCCAGACGATGGCGATGCAGAGGGTGGCGACGAGGGTCGGGACAACGATCTCGTTGGCAGCGTCGATGATGGCCTGTTCGAGCGGTTTGCCCATTTCGATATGGCGATCGATATTCTCGATCATCACGGTCGCATCGTCGACCAGAATGCCGACGGCCAGCGCCAACCCGCCCAAGGTCATGACATTGATCGTCTCTTCGAGCAGATGCAGACCAATGATGGCGGTCAGAATAGACAGCGGGATAGAGGTCCAGACGATGACGGTGGCCCGCCATGAACCAAGCAGCAACAGCACGATGATGCCGACCAGCCCTCCGGCCATGAGCATTTCATGCAAGACATCCGAAATCGAATCTTTCACAAACGTCGAGGCATCGTCGATGAGCTTGATCTCCACCCCCTCCGGAGAAACCTGCTCGGCGCGTGGGATCATCTTCTTGATGCCATTGACGACGTCAAGGGTCGAGGCTTCGGTGCTCTTCATTGCGACGAGGATGACGGTCTGTTTGCCCTTCACCAGTACCGCGTTTTGTTGCACACGCCCCATGAGGCGCACGGTGGCCACGTCGCGAAGGTAGACGAATGCGTTACCTTCACGCTTGATCGGAAAATCGGCGAAATCCTCAATTTTCAACGGTGAGGCGTTTGTCAGGACGATCCAGTCGGTCTCCTTGATCTTGATGTCGCCGGAAGGTAGCACGAGGTATTGCTGCATAAGCGCTTTGTGAATGTCCGCCGGAGTGAGTTGACGGGCAAGTAATTTCTGCTGATCGAGGTTGACCATGACCTGCATATCCTGGCCGCCGTATGGGTGTGGCAGGACGATGCCCGGTACGGTCACGAGCAGGGGGCGGATTCGCATGTAGACGAGATTATACAGCTCTGCCGGCGTCATGTGATCGGAGCTGATTTGAAGCATGGCCACCGGTATAGAGGATGGTGCGAGACGCATGACCATGGGCGGCGAAATATCGGGCGGAAGCGCATTGACGACATTCTGTGCAATACCTACGATATCCGCTTCGGCCCTGCCCACGTCGACTCCATCCTGGAGGAAAATATTCGTGATGCTACTGCCGAAGTATGAGTGGCTATGTATATACTTGATGCCTTCCACCGTCGAAGTCAGGAAGCGTTCGAACAGATAGGTGATACGCCCTTCTACCTGCTGTGGCAGCATGCCGGAATAGATCCAGACCACTGATGTGACGGGAATCGTAATATCCGGAAAGATGTCGGTCGGCATGTGGCGCACCGTCATAACCCCCAAGAGTACGATGAGGATGGTCATCACCACGAAAGTATACGGGCGTCGCAGGGCAATGAGAACGATCTGATTCATGCACGAAGCCTCCCCAAAACAGGTTGAGTTTCTGTCATGTTGAACATCACTTTGCTAACTCTTTGATTTCTGTGATCCGGAATCATCCACTGATCAAAATAGTCCCTCTAGCGCCAAGCAAAATTCTTACCACATTGGATTGCCTCGATAGCACAGGTCAGTCACGGCCGCGCGCGCGCGAGTTATCGTCGCCATCAGCTCTGCGTCGGAACTTTTGAACAGCACTGATTGAAGAATGCGGAGTGGTTTTTGCACTGAGCGCAATGTGCGAAACCTCACATAATGGAATGTCCGCCTCAGGAGGTTAGGGAAAATATAGTAGAGAATTCGTTAGAAATGTCAAGGAGAACCGGCTTTCTGTATTCCATTTCCTGAATCTCACAGTGGGTATTGATTTTGCTACTACTCAAAGTTAATTCAATCAGGTATTGAGAAAGTCGAAGGGTATGATAAGAAGCTGTGATGTTCTGCTGGGCCCTAATCGTTGGAGCGTAAGAGGGCGATTAGATTTATGGAAATTGTCTACTTCATGGACGCATGACGTCAGAAAGGTGGCTGATAGAGCGATGAATTTGATAGTGGACGGGCAACTAGCCGGTCTCAGAGATTCGCCCAAGATGTATGGAGGGGTCCATGTGGGCATGCAAATGCCCACGCAGAAATCATCTCTCCAAATTTCTCTGTTTGAGAATTGATTCAGCCTCATTATTTATTCATTCTATGGTAAGACCCCTGATGCGAGGGTTGGAAAGTGGAGAATCATGATGGGAAGTCGGA
Organism: Nitrospiraceae bacterium; assembly: GCA_020632595.1. NCBI lineage: Bacteria > Pseudomonadati > Nitrospirota > Nitrospiria > Nitrospirales > Nitrospiraceae > Nitrospiraceae bacterium. The sequence continues at coordinate 247,135 of JACKFF010000006.1, forward strand.
AGCTTGGTATGGCGATAGCCCTGGTAGGGAGCATCTTTGGTATTGTGGGAATTGGAACGACTGTTCAAGCTGAAGCTCTGACGATTGGGGCTGCTCCAAGTTTGAGGTCGGCATTACAGGAAATTGTGCCGATGTTTGAGAAAGAATATGATGCGGCCGTTAAGGTTGTGTACGGTCCGTCGCAAACTATGCGGAAACAAATTGAACAGGGGGCAGCGATCGATTTGTTCCTTCCAGCGGCGGTAGAGGAGGTTGAAAAACTCCAACACAAGGGGCTGACTCTCAACGGAGGGCCTCGGATCTATGCGCAGACCAGTCTCGTACTGGTCATGTCGGCGACTTCACGCATCATGCCGGTTGCCTTTCACGAGGCTCAGCCCAATAGAGCCACCCGCATGGTCTTGGGAAATCCAAAAACTTCGTCGTTGGGGGAAATCACGGTCCGGGCACTCACGAAATTCGATCCTGCGTATAAGAGTCGGTTCAAGCTTCTCCAAGCAGAGCACGCTGGGGATATCATGAACTTGATTCACACGGGGAAGGCAGACCTGGGCATCGTCTATCGGGTAGATGCGATTAACAATCCTGATGTGCGCATCATTGATGAAACTCCTGGCAGCACGCCAATACCAGTCCGGTTAGGGGAAGCGGTGGTGTGGACCTGTCGGAAGGCATCCTTGAATGTGGCAAAAGAATTTTTCGATTACATTATGAGTCCTCGCGTACAAAAACTCTTACTCAAATATGGGTTTGATCATAGCTTTGATTCCGTGTCATCGAATGGGTGACATCCTTGGCCAGAACTCATTCAAGAAATTTTCGGAGCTGGCTCAAGTGAGTCCGGTGTTCCACGAGAGCTGAAGGCCGATTCGTTATGCTTGCAAACCGGCGGGATTATGCCACCCTCCGTGTGTTTCGATGAGTGCATGAGCTTCTTTCGGCCCCCAGCTGCCACGTTTGTAGGGACGGACTGGGTGGTGCGTCTTCAGGACTGAGTCCACCACCGTCCAAGCGGCCTCTACTGCGTCCTCACGGGTAAAAAGTGCGCCGTTGCCCGCCATGGCATCAGCTAACAGCCGCTCATAGGGCCCTTCCTTTCCCGATTGCTCTTCAAGCAGATAGAGTTCTTGCTGGTCGCCGATGAACTCCTTTCCAGCGCGCTTGACGCGCGCGGCGAGTGCGACGGCGGAGTTGGGGGAGAGGCGAAACCGGAGATAATTGGCTCGTCCGACCGTCGGTTGTGAATCGTCGAACAGGCGTTGCGGTGGCGGCTTTAATTCCACCAGAATTTCCGCCGCTGTAGTCGCCAGGCATTTTCCCGATCGTAGATACCACGGCACTCCCTGCCAGCGCCACGAGTCGATAAATAACCGCAGGGCGCAAAAGGTCTCCACGTCCGAGTCCCTCGACACGCCGCGCTCTTTCCGGTAGCCCGCATACTGGCCGCGTACGACATCGTTCGGCCGTAGGGGTCGCATGGCCTGAAACACCTTCGCTTTTTCGTTGTGGACCGCACCATAGCCCTGATAGGCCGGAGGCTCCATGGCCAGCAGCGAGACGATCTGAAAGAGGTGGTTCTGGACGACGTCGCGTAGACAGCCGGCGGTTTCGTAAAACGCACCACGATCCTCCACGCCGAATTCCTCGGACATGGTGATCTGGATGCTGGCGACACAGTTGCGGTTCCAGATCGGTTCCAGAAACGAATTGGCGAAACGAAAATAAAGGATATTCATGATCTCTTCTTTCCCAAGGAAGTGGTCGATACGGAAGATCGAGTCCTCCGGGAATGCAGATCGTGCGATGCGGTTGAGGCTGCGCGCCGAGGCCAGGTCGCGCCCAAACGGCTTTTCAACGATAATCCGCGCTTGATCGGCCAGACCTGCGGCATTGAGCCCTTTGATGACGGTCGCAAATAAGGCTGGTGGAATGGCGAGGTAGTGCGCCGGGCGTCGGGCACTGCCTAGTGCCTGTTTGAGCGCAAGGAAGGTGGCCGGGTCATTGTAATCGCCGCCGACGTACTGCATATGAGAAAGCAGATGGCTGAGGGCGGCACGGTCATCGATCCTGCCGGCCTGCCTGATGCTATCTTTCGCGTGTTTACGTAATTGCGCCAGGCTCCAATGTGGGGCTGCGACGCCGATCAGTGGCACCCTCAGCGCCTTGTGTTTCGCCATTGCATAGAGCGCAGGAAAAATCTTTTTATGCGCCAGATCTCCGGATATTCCGAAGAATACCAGAGCGTCGGACCGCGTCTCATTGCCTTTGCTCCTGCTCATCTCAGCTTCCTCTTTCCTTCTTCTCATCATGTCCGCCAAACTGCTTTCGCATGGCGGAGAGGAGTCGATTGGCGTAGTCGGCCTCCCCTCTGGACTCAAATCGACCGAAGAGAGCTGCGTTGATCACCGGGGCCGGTACGCCCTCGTCAATCGCAGCCAGCGCCGTCCAGCGCCCTTCCCCGGAATCTGATACTCGCCCTGAAAATCCAGTAAGCTCCGAATCCTTAACCAGCGCGGCCGCCGTCAAATCCAGCAGCCATGAGGCCACCACGCTGCCCCGACGCCATACCTCGGCGACTTGGCCCACGTCGATCTGGTACTGATAGGCCTCCGGGTCACGGAGCGGAGTCGTTTCGGCGTCTTGCTCCCGGTGGCGCAGTCCGACGTCGGCGTGTTTGAGGATGTTGAGGCCTTCAGCATAGGCCGCCATGATGCCATACTCAATTCCGTTGTGGACCATTTTCACAAAGTGTCCTGAACCGGTTGGGCCGCAGTGCAGATAACCCTGTTCGGCGGGAATGGAGGCGCCGCTCCTCCCCTGGGTTCGTGGCGCTGCCTTGATTCCCGGCGCGATGGTCTTGAAGATGGGTTCCAAGTGCTTGACGATATCCTTCTCTCCGCCGATCATCAGGCAATAGCCTCGCTCGAGCCCGAATACTCCCCCGCTGGTGCCGCAATCAACATAGTGCATGCCCTTCATCTTGAGCATCTTGCCTCGCTCCAGATCGTCACGGTAGTAACTATTTCCGCCGTCGATGATGATGTCTCCGGCTTCCATGAGCGAAGCCAGTTGCTCGATGGTCTCGCCGGTCACGCCGGCGGGCACCATTACCCAAACCGCCCGCGGCTTGATCAGCTTCGCGATGAACTGCTTGAGCGAGGCTGCGCCCTGGACACGATGGCCCGCAAGCTTCTTTACGGCAGCCGGATATTTATCGTAGACCACACACGTATGGCCCTCTTTTGTCAGCCTGCGGACAAGGTTCGCGCCCATTCGCCCAAGACCAATCATGCCAAGTTGCATCGTGTCTCTCCTTCCTGTAATGGATCTCCGTGTCTCCCCACTTTTAACGCGGCGCCTCCAGGAGAGCCAGAGCCCGCCTGCATACGTTCTCGACGGTGAAGCCATACTCTCGCATCACAATTTGGCCGGGGGCCGATGCGCCAAAATGATCCACTCCGAGCACATCGCCATGCTGGCCGACATAGCGAGACCAACCCTGTGTCACTCCGGCCTCTACCGCAAGTCTCGCACTAATCGCCGCCGGTAACACCGTGTTGCGGTATTCCGGTGGCTGGGCTTCGAACAGTTCCCAACTCGGCATCGAGACGAGGCGCACCTGGATCTTTTGTTCCAGTAGTTTCTGTTGCGCTTCCACGATTAGTGAGACTTCAGAGCCGCTGGCGATCAGAATCAGATCAGGATGCCCATTCGGGGAATCAGCCAGAATGTATCCGCCCTGCTGCAGGCCCTCCGTTGAGGAAAACCGTGTGCGGTCGAGCGTCGGCACAGATTGCCGTGTCAGGATCAAGGCCACAGGCCGGTCCCGAGTTTCAATTGCTACGCGCCACGCCGCTGCCGTTTCGTTGGCATCGCCGGGACGGATAACGATCAGGTTGGGAATCGCCCGCAGACTGGCGACATGTTCCACAGATTGATGGGTTGGTCCGTCTTCACCCAGTGCAAGGCTGTCATGGGTGAACACATAGACTACATGTAACCCCATCAGCGCGGCGAGGCGAATCGGCGGTCGCATGTAATCGGAGAAGGTCAGAAACGTCGCTCCGAATGGGAGGGTGCCTCCATGTGTGGCCAGGCCGTTCATGATCGCACCCATTCCATGTTCGCGAACCCCGAACTGGATGTTGCGGCCGGCATAACTCCATTCGCCGCCAGCGGATCCTTGCAGATCACCGACTGCCATGGAGGAATGCCCAAAGTTGCCTGCTTCGTTCAGTTCCGTGAAGGTGGACGGATTCAAGTCCGCCGAGCCACCGATCAGGCCAGGGAGTGTCCTGCTGATTGCGTCCATGATTTTTCCCGAGGCCATGCGGGTGGCCAGGCCTTTGCTATCGACGGGGAATTGCGGGATGTGCGCGTCCCAGCCTTGTGGTAATTCGCCTTTGATGAGTGAGCGAAGTTCGCGGGCAAGGTCCGGATATTGTTTTTCATATGCCGCAAAGGTTTCGTGCCATTTCGCTTCCGTTTGGCAACCCTGGTCAATGGCTTGTCGATAATGCTGCTCAACTGCACCCGGGACAAGAAATGGCGGGTCAATAGGCCAGCCGAGGTTCTGTTTCGTCAGTTTCACCTCCTCTTCGCCGAGCGGGGAGCCATGCGCGGCAAAGGTGTCTTGTTTGTGGGGAGAACCATACCCAATATGAGTCCGCACAAGGATCAGTGAGGGTCGGTCTGTGTCCTGACGTGCAGCATGGATGGCGTGGTCGATGGCGTTTACGTCGTTGCCGTCGTCGATCGTTTGCGTGTGCCAGCCATACGCCTCAAATCGTTGGGCGCGGTCTTCGGTGAACGTGAGCTGGGTGGATGCGGCGAGCGTGATCCGATTATCGTCGTACAGATAGATCAGCTTGCCCAGCTTCAAATGACCCGCAAGCGACGCGGTTTCGGCCGCCACGCCTTCCATCAGGTCACCGTCGCTGACCAGCCCGTAGGTGTAATGATGAATAACCTCGAACCCGGGCCGATTGTAACGACCGGCAAGATACGCTTCGGCGATGGCCATGCCCACTCCATTGCCGAATCCCTGACCGAGCGGGCCTGTGGTGGTTTCCACGCCGGGAGTTATACCTCGCTCGGGATGACCCGGCGTGAGGCTGCCCCATTGGCGAAACTGTTTGATCTGTTCGAGCGGCAAATCATAGCCGGTGAGATAGAGCAAGCTGTACAGCAGCATCGATCCGTGGCCGGCCGACAGCACGAATCGGTCTCGATTGAACCAATGAGGATTGGAGGGGTTATGTTGAAGAAATCGTGTCCACAGGACATAGGCCATCGGGGCCGCGCCCAGGGGGAGGCCTGGGTGACCACTGTTGGCCTTTTGCACCGCATCCACCGACAAAAAGCGAATCGTATTGATCGATAATTGCTCCAATTGGGACGAACTCAGAGTTGTTGAATGTGTAGTATTCATCGTACGTTTTCCTTGCAGACTTCCTTTGGTGGCCCTACCTCCACGAATTCGTAAGGGAGCAGACCATCCGGTCAGGTGAGAGATTATTTTGATGTCTTTTTCTTCAGGGTCTTCTTTACCGATGTCTACCGGGTGCCTCGAGGTTGGAGTATTTCCAGGACATCTCAAAAAACCCCGATCAATAAGAGTGCTCCTGGCGGTCTTTCCATGACAAGGGTGATTGCGTCAGGTGACCCGCGACAACTCAGCCGTTTTAATCCTTCCACTCTTTTGGATGCCCTCCTCATATTGAATATCCTCGTCCTTCATGCCTTGTCTTATTTAACCGATGATCAAACGGAAGATCAAATTCGTAACCGGCCGTGCCGCAATGGTTCTATGTGTCAATTTGAAGGACGGTTTTCATCAACTGATATTCCAGACCAACCTCTCGTAAGGCAAATCGATCGATCTGATATGCTACCTATGTTCTGCCCGCAGGGGAGTCAGTGCGCGGATGAGTGGTCCGCTCCACCTTCGTGAAAAAGTTCAGGATGCGCAGGTCCTTCGACCTGGAGAAAGCCGAGCAGACCCTTCTCCATTCGGGACAGCGCATGATCCACGAGCAAATACCGCCCCGGGACTTCCAACTTCAGTTCGATCATGGCGGCGCCTCCCGGCGGCACCAGGGCTGTCTGGACAGTGGTCAGCGGCGGGCTGGTTAGGGAAGCCAAATTGTACAGCCGGTCCAAGTGCTCCCCGATGATGTGGAAGGAAGAGATCAGATTGGGGCCGCCCACCCCGAAGAGGATGCGGATGGTTTCACCGACCTTCGCTTTCAAAGGCTGCTGTGTCGTAAGCGCTCCTACCGCCCCATTAAACACCAGATAGTCTGGTGTCTCGGCCAGCAGTTTGGTCCGACTCAATCTCTGTAGGCCGTATTCGCCGAACGGCCGGTCCGTGTACAGTTCTCCCTGCATGACATAAAACTCATGATCGACATGCGGAAGGCCTGCACCCGGCTCGACAAGAATCATCCCATACATTCCGCTGGTGATATGTTCCGCCACCATCGCCGTCGCACAGTGGTACACAAACAAGCCTGGCTTGATGGCTTGAAATGTGACGGTTTTTTCCTGGCCGGGAGGCGCTTGAGTCAAAACCGATCCTCCACCCGGACCGGTGACAGCATGGAGATCAATCGAATGGGTCAATTGACTCGTCGAAAGATTCTTGAGGTGGAGTTCGACCGTATCGTTCACACGGATTCGGATCAAGGGACCGGGCACCTGTTTATTAAAAGTCATATAGGTATAGGTGGTGCCGTCAGCCAATTGGCCTTCGATCTCATGAGCTTCCAGATCCACACGAACATGTTGAGGCGCGCGTTTCCCGATGGACGGGGGGAGGTCGTTCGGAGAATGTACAATGTTTGAGCCCTGGGTTGGAGATGATATGGTTGTTGCAGAGGCAGCGGGAGAACCGGCAGTCTCCGGACCTGTCGATGTGTTGCCAATTCCGGATTCCTGGTCATCATTTGGGCAACCCCATAATAATGAGGCAGTCAGGAGAATGAGCGGCCAAAATTTTTGCATGTTCATGATGCATCTCCCCCTCTTGGGCTCATCGTGGTGTGCTCAACGCACGCCCGGTGCGGTCTTTGTTCCGCTTTTCAGAGTCAGTAAGTAGCTAATCAGGTCGTTCAGATCCTTTTCGTCCAATGGGAAGGCCGGCATGATGGAACCCGGAGAGACGGATTGGGGGTCGCGCAAGTGCCGCATGTGCCACTGACGATCAGGGCGTTGATCCGCCACATAGGAGAGGTCCGGTCCGACCTTTCCGCCTTCTCCGTGAATCCGGTGACAGGCCATGCAGTGGTGTTGGGCAAACAAGACCTTCCCCCGAGCGACCGAGGGATCTGTTTTGGGGGTTGTGTGTAAACCCCACAGCGAGACTCCCAATAGTGAGAACACCAGGAGTAAAAAAGCTCCTCCCGCCGCCAGAGCCATCGGTCGGGAACTCGGTTGCCGCTCCGGGGTGCGGTCGAGGAACGGCCACAGCAGCAGTCCCAAGATGAAGAGTCCCGGCAGCACCCACGTCGCAAGCGGTTCCAACGGCCCGGACATATATTTCAACAACTGATAGAAAAAGAGGAAATACCATTCGGGGACCGGGGTAAATGTGTGGTCGGCGGGATCGGCACGATCAGCCAGAGGGAACTCCACTGTTAAGGCCAATAGGGCGACCGTGAGAAATACGCCCAGCATCACGATTGCGTCCATATAGACCTGTCGTGGATAAAACGCTTCGCTCCGTTGTCTGGCTTGTTCAATGTTCCACGGACCGGCCGGACCGACACGGCGCAAGATGAACAGGTGCAAGACGATGCCGAAGATTATAAAGAAAGGTAAGAATAACGTGTGGATGGCAAAAAACCTGGAGAGCGTGAGCGCCCCAAGGGTGTCTCCCCCTCGCAGCACACGCACAAGCACATCGCCGATCAACGGGATGGAGGCGACCATATTGGTTCCGACCTGTGTCGCCCAATAGGCGTTCTGATCCCAGGGCAAGAGATACCCGGTAAATCCAAACCCCATCATCAGGAGCAATAAACCCACCCCCACTACCCACATCAGTTCGCGGGGCCGCTTATACGCGCCATAGAGATAGACTTGCAGCAGGTGAAGCCCGATTGCCACCATCACCGCCGACGCGCCCCAATGGTGCAGCCCCCGGACGAACCAGCCAAACGACACCTCATGCTGAATGAACTGCACGGTGTCATAAGCGGTATCCGGGGAGGGAACGTAATACAGAGCTAAAAACATTCCCGTTGTGGCCTGGAGGCAGAAGAGAAAGAGGGTGGCCGAACCAAAGACATAAATCCAGCTTGCCCCGCCGGGAATGGGTTCATCCAGAAGAGTACGTTCCAGAGGCTTGAGCTTCAGTCGATCGTCGAACCACTTATAGAGCTTGCCTGCCATTGGTTCCCTCCTTTCTGGGTTTCGTCCGTTTGGGAATCGTGACGCAATGGCCTGACCTCATGCTGCCAAAAACTTTGTCAGCCTCCGTTACAATTCGACCGGATGGTCGAGACCCGACTTGAACTGCTTATAGATCACCATCAGGTTTCCCTGCTCCACTTTGGACGGCAACACATCCAACGACCGGGGCGCCGGTCCGGCCAAGACCTTGCCGGTCACGTCATAGACGCTGCCGTGGCAGGGACATTTGAATGCCTTGGCTCCTGCATCCCATCGAAACCCGCAGCCTAAATGGGGACATATGGGGGAGAAAACGACAATCTCGCCTGCCGGTTGCTTCACCGCCCAAATCGCTTTTTTCGCCTTAATCGTCCGCCACCCATCCTTGATGGTGCTGGCATACTCCAATTCTTCCGGTTCCCCCGTTCGCAATTCACCTGTCGGTCCGACCTCGGCCCACGAGTCCTTTCGGCGTTTCAGGGCAGGGGAGATCACATAGCTGGTCAAGGGAAACGCCAGGCCCAAACTGATCACACTCATGGCAGCCCCGATCATCCAGGAAAAAAAACTGCGCCGCGTACCCTGCGGTGGTGATTCCCTCGGGGAAGAGAGATTGTCCGGGTCATAGGGCGGGCTTGGGGATGTCATTTCTGCAACCTCCTTTCATTCGTGTCTTTACCAACTCATGTTCACTTGCCATGCAGGATTTCGTCTGTGCGCAACTCACCCGCTGGGCTCACTGATTCTGTTCATGTCTCCTGAATACATCCTCATCCTGGTTTAGCGACTTCTGCAACTATTCGATTTTCCCTGCTATGCCATGATCTTCAAATTCCCCCGACCAGCCGAGGATGGGTTGACCCGACTGCTCGGGGCCAGGGCTCTTTCCCAGTCAACGTAGGGGGTAACGAACCTGTTCTTTCGCATGGCACCACGCCGGGTCGTGTCCTGATGAAAGGGCCACTGGTAGGCATCCTCTCTGTGCAGATGCATGTTCTTCGCCCCGTTTGCTATCAGCAAGCGGGCGATTGCCGCTGCCCTAAAACAACTATCGGGGAAGATGGGCCATCCAATACGCAATACAAATAGCTTCTTCATATTGACAATGGTGAGGGACGGGGCCCACGAGTCGTTGGCGCGATGCGCGTTGACTAAAACCTCGGGTTTGCTCTTTAAATAGTTTCTGACCATTTCAACATTTGCCTTGATCCATGATCCCACACTCATGGCGACTATCACCGGTTTCCCCATCTTGACGCGTTCGTGAAATTCGCATGGGAGAACGCCCTACCTCCCACTCGCGAAGAAGGACATGTGAAGGGTAGGATGAATCACCTTAACGTGACGACATAAGCCAACTTCTCCAAACTTCGGATTCTTGAAAATATTTCCAGGCAGGGCCCCGGGTTTTGATGCATGCCTTCGAACACGTTCTCATCACGTTCTTTCTCATGCAGCGCGAAAAAGCTGTCGCTTCCGAATTCCCGAATACATGATGGGTGGCCGTTTTTCATTGATGATGAGCATTAATCGTTTTCGTTGAAGGTGTTGCTTGGGACCTTGAGTAGAGTGCGACAGATCCTCCAAAACCTCAACCTGGCTGAGTGGAGCCAAAATGTGTTGGGACAAATGAAACACGTGAGTTTCAATGGAAAGAAGGACTAATTGGGGGGCATTTGGTCACTTGGGCCTTCAAATCCGCGGCATCCAGAAAATCCACGGTGATGGCCACTTCTGGATTAACCCACTGCCGGATGATTTTCTCTTTTATCTCGTTTGTCATGCCGGTCCCTCATTTCGTTCCCAATGAGGCCCATGGCCGTGTTCTTCTCCTTGAGCCGCTTCGATTGGGAAGAAAAGCCCCTCGCCTAAGACTTCCAGCCTCCCCAATGTGAAATAAATGGTTATTCCTCATCAATGCCCAAATCCACGCCAAGATACCCTCGCAGAAGATCATGACGGGTAAAGGTTTTCCTGATAACCCCATTTTCTTCGACACACAGATTCAGGAGTTTCTTCTCTTTCATTATTCCAATTGCCTCTTTAATGGTCGTGTCATTGTGGATGAGATAGGGCTCTTTTGACATAATTTGTTGAGTGGTGACCTTTCTGAGGTCCTGCGAATGATCCAGGGCTTTCAATAGATCAAATTCACTGACAAACCCCAAATATTTTCCGGCCTTATCTAACACAGGTCCCCCCGACAAATGGGAAGACAACAGGGCAATGGCCACCTCCATGCATGTCGTTCCCACACCAAACTGTAAGGGATTGGTGTGGATGAGCTGACCAACAGAAGTGAAATGTGGTTGTGACTGATCCATGGTTCCTCCTTAAGTGAGTTAGGAATAAAAACGACATTCCGGTTGTAACAAAATGACCCGTGAACTCAGCTCTAAAGGCCAATGCGGAAAGGGCCTTTACCTCTCTGAAAAGTCAACCCTTGTTGTTTAGTATCCACCAACATGTCCTCGAAGATTCACAAGAAACGAACGATTACGGTCGAGCTGGGAATGTTCTGCCCATTCCACTAGTTATGCACAATTTGATGCCGTTCTTCTGACCATTGAGCCAAGGTATGTAATAGCGTCCCTTCATTTCCAAACGTGGCATCAATCAGAATGTTTTCCTTATTGAGGAGAAAGACGGCTGGAACTCCTACTGGAATGTTCATGACGGTATGGCGCGTCTTTTCATCCACCTCGTACGCTTCATTGGTCCCTCTTTCAGTCTGAATGACGGCCCACTGTCGGTCGCCCATGAGGGGTTGAATCAGGTGCCCCTTCAGGGCTCTGTCCCATCCCGGATAATCCGCTTTAAAAAAATCGATAAGCTGGTCCTGATCGCTGACGACGATCTTCAGTGTATCGCCTTGCTGGATGGACGTAATCCCTTTTTTCGCCGCAGCTCTCAAGGACAGAAACAATGGCTCCGGGTATCCAATATTGACTTGAATAACATCCGACTTGATGTGTTGGACGGTGCCAAGGATGATCTGTTCACCGGGCAACAACAGCCCCCGAGCGATCTGTGCCTGCTGGCCGGATTCGCTTAACGCCAGTGATGGGGGGATTGAGCGCAAGGCGCATACGAGAAATGCCATCAAAACAAATAATCCAAAAGGCTTCTTGTTCTGAATCATGTTGATTCCTTTCCTTCTTCTCACGTTCATCCGTACCAATGCGGTGAGGGAAAACCCCTGGTATGGAATTGTTAGTCCTCATCAACCAAGACAGATGAGTTAGCTTCGTAAGCGCTCATTTTGAGGGAGAAAGAGGAAGATCGGTCTTCCTGCATTTCTTCTGGTGATTCGCATCTGTCGGTCCCTTCGATATCGACACGAACCCTTCATCCTACGCAGATGATCTCTAGTCTCTTTTCGTCACGAATTCCGTTCCGTCCCAAAGGGGGAGCATCCTGACATGAATGGCATTGATAACCTTTTTAATGCCCGACACTGATTCCGCCGCTTTCCCGGCTGCGGCTTTTTGGGGCTTTGTTTCAACCATGCCGGATAGGGTTACGACTCCATCTTTCGCATGGATGTGCAGCGTGTTCGTGTGTTGGGTGAGGACGTCCACACCCCGCAACGAGTTCCACACCGCGTTCTGGAGATGATGATTTTTCGAGCGGGATGGAGAGACGATCTTTCGGTCGGTGACCCCAACGACCCTTTTGAAGGAAGTGGCTATACCAGGAGAATGGCCGTTGGGTTTTTCCGTCTTGGTGTTCCCGTAAGAGGCCACATGTCTATGACACGCTTCGATATTGACTAGCTCTGAATGCAGTTGCTCTTCCATCCGGAGATGCTTCTTGACAGTCTGTTTGACAGGCTCGTGGTGTCGCGTATGATCGATGGCCCCTTCTGTGGACGAAAACGCAGGTGCGGTCTTCTCTCCGGCAAAATCCATCGGGCCTGATAAGCACACGATCGCATCCAAATGAGACTTTAAAATATATATTCCTTTCACCATGATGACCCTCCTTTCTGTTGTGTCCTCTGAAGGAATGCTTGAGATGCTTGTCCTGATCGTAAAGGGTTCAGGTTAATGTGCATTTCCTCCGTAGAACGTCAAGGAATCGTATTTGCGAAGGTGCGCTTGGCTATTATTTCGTGTTTCCGGCGTTTTGGCCGTGTGCCACTGTTGACACTGCTGGTGCGTTCGTTTCAAGTGCTCCGTGATTTTCCTTTATCTTCTTCGCTCTGCATGTGACCGCGTAGGGAGTTTCCGTGATGAGCATGGTTTTACCAGGACAATTCCTGGAGAAGCTGTTGCACATCAGTCTTCACTTTCGCGTACCGAATCATGTTGGAGTGTTGGTCATTCATGAGTTCCTTGTGGATGAGGTCGCTTTCTTGTTCGATGGCTTGAATATTCCCCTTTAACCAGCCATCGGCCAACTTCTCAGCTGACATCAGATGCATCTGTGCCTTTTCAATGGCCGTCCGGGCTTTATGGTCTTCATGGGTCATGAGTTCGAAAATTTCGGTATAGGTCAAATAAAAATTTGCCTCCGTCAGGTCTGTTGTAAGTTGCCTAACGCGTTGGAGAGGCAGGGTAGTCGTGTTGTGGTTTCGGAAGGCTTGCCCATTGTCTCCCGTTTGGGTGTGTTTATCTGCTGTTGGTGCTGTGGTTTTTTGCCAGAGGCCTTGTAAAACGGGTGTTACCGCTATTCCTTTCTGCTCGTCTTTTTCAGTCAGGGTTGCGACCATTCCTGTCAATGCTGTTTTCTTTTCTGGGACCTTCTCCTCCCGCGCCTGTACATGACGTGTTAACCAGACCTCCGCCTGCTTTAGGGAATTTTTCTCAGAATGAACATTCGGGGGCGGGTATGTTTCCATGCCTGGCCAAAAGTTTTTCCTGGCCTGGGCCATTGAAATCACATCCACGCGTAAGGATTTAAACTCAGCTCCCGCTTCGGCGTTCCCAAGAACGGCATCCGCTTGTTGCATGTTGTTGTGCGCCATCAACTTCTGGGCCCGGGCGATGTGATGTTCGGTGGCCGTTAACGGAAGGGCCCCTTCCGTATCGATCAGGGCATTGTTCAGAGCCTCTAGATGGATTTCCGCAGACGCTCGATCTTTGTTGTTCAGACTTTTGTATGCGGAATGAAGATGGGCCTTTGCTTCTACCATCGGCACAAAAAACTCAAGATTTGTAAGCCTCAGATTAATGGGAATAAGGTCCAAGGCGATTTCTTCGCTGGATTCAGAGCCCCAATTTTTCATCACCTCCCAGAGTTGATCCTTGACCCGCGTCGTGGGACCTGCAAATTTGATGAGGTCAATCAAGGTCCGTGCATGCTGGAGGGCGTTTGTGGCCTGGTCGAAGGTTTTGTGGTGGAGCGATTCGCGGGCCCGGCCAATAGCGCACAGCACTTTCGCAGCAGTCGAGGGACGCATTGTGGCTGGTTGAAGACAAAGAATTTTGTCTTCGGTGTGATCGATGTCCTTCCGTGTATGGCCATCCCATGCCCAGGTCGGACTCAAGAGCGAGGTCAGCAATACACCAATGAGAATGAATTCATAAAATAGATATTTCATAATTCACCTTCTTCGAAAATGAAGGGTTCTCTTGAACCTCTGGATGAAGCCTTTCTGGCTGGGGAATTCTATCTACCTCATATTTGGCATCGCGATGTACCATAATTTCTCTGTATGCATAATAGAATTTCAATATGGACTATGTGGGAATCATTCAAGTTTGTGCCGATTATTTATTTAAAATTTGGCCCATTTGGAGAGGCACCATTGCCTATTCATTCTTGAACCCTTATCCCCCGACAACGCACGGGGACCGCATTTCTTCCGGGTATTCAATGGCTTGACGGACTGTGCCCGATCTTCTGGCTCCGGCATACCCATCCTCCACTTCATTCTCAGAGTTGGCGACGGTAAGACGATAGGAAATCCGCCTTCCTGCATGGACAAGACCTTGGTTTGTTTGGGCAGGTTCACTCAAGCCTCAGCACGCCTTTTCAAGGCGACTCCGAGGATAAGGGTGAGCGTATTTGCCGCCATACCTGCATGGGTTCTATTCATCGTCGTACCCTCCTGTTATAAAAATGAGATTGGAGTAATGGCCGCTCTTTTTTCTTGGTTTGTTTCTCATGATCAACTGAATCTCGCATAAGACATGCCAAAAAATAATATCCTCCCTCATCTTGCAGCTATCCTCTGAAAAGCGACGAAATACAAGGAAACCTGGTTGGCTATGCACAGGTAACACGTCTTTGGCCCTCCTGTATGGGAGGACGGTCACGGAAAAATTAAATTAAACAAATCAAAAGAAAACAAAATATTTTCTCTAAATTTGAAGCAATGAGAAAACTATGAAACCCTTCACGGCGTGAAGACATTTGCAAGGAAAATTTCTCATCGGGAAGCCCATGAGACTTTATGGGATGCGCGAAAATGCACTTGAAGAACGGAGCGAATTTGCTCAATGAGATCATTTCAATCTTGTTTGACGAAAACCGGATGCATGGGAACGATTACTTGAGAGGTGATCGTGCGAAAGACAAAACGTGATGAATGGTGCAGGGAGAGTTCGCTTTTTTATTGTGGATTCCGACTTGGCGGACATGTCTATAGAGGGGATTGAGCAAGGGAGGTGAGAGAGATGGCGAAAACACATTGAACAAGAAAATTCATATTGCGGCAGTCAACATGACATGACGGACGGTTTCGGCGAATTATTGTGAGGCCTGAGAGTCCGTTACAGTGGCAGTGAGACCTTTAAAGTAATTTATCGGAAAAGGATCGGTCTTTCCGCGTGCACCAAAGTTCTCGAAGAACACCCATGTTCATGAGAGCTATCCCATCATGCATCGGAGTTCTTGAGATGAACGGGAGAGGATGAATGTGTTGCTATTCACCCGAAGGACAGGCTGACTACACTGGGGTAGGGTGGAAGGCCCCGCATGACATCTTCCCGGTCAATTGGTCAGGTCTTGCCATACGTCTCAATTTAACCTATTGCAACTTTGGCTTGAGGAAAACGGTAAAGCATGCGGACGGGTGGAGTGAGGGAGACGAGACCAACCAGGAGAGGTCCGAATCTTCCCAGGAACATGCTGCATAGAATAATGATCTTTCCGAAATCAGTGAGTATCGCGGAGAGACTGAGGACGCCTCCGTTTCCGACGGAAAACCCAACCGTTCCCAATGCGGAGGCCACTTCAAACATGAGAGCCAAAAAAGGCTTATTTTCAATTAAGGCGAGAAAAAAGGTTAACGTAGTGACTGCTCCAATGGCCAGAAACATGATTGCCAGAGCTTGCAAAACGAGATGGAGAGGCATCCTGCGGTAGTGAAACTCCACATCCAGTCGTTTACGAAAGACGGCCCAGACTGATAGACACACAATGCCGAATGTGGTGGTTTTAATCCCTCCAGCCGTTCCTCCCGGTGATCCGCCAATGATCATCAGCAAAATCAACATATACAATGTGCTGGGTCGGAGGAGGCTCAGGTCCAGCGTATTGAATCCTGCTGTTCGAGCGGCTCCCGAGTGAAAGGCGGCGACCATGGCTCCCGCTGCAGGAGTTTGCGAGCCAAGCGTGGCCTGACTATGCATTTCCAACAGATAAAATCCTATTGTTCCAACCACCCATAAGCTTACCGAAACGAGTAAAGCCAGCCTTGTATGGGTTTGAATGCGATATCGTTCCTTTCGGTAATAACTCAGCAGGTCCCGGAAGACAATAAACCCGATGCCGCCCAGAACGAAAAGGAGGCTAATGGAAACATTCACAAGGACATCGTCACGATAAGGGATCAGATTTTGAGAAAACGTTGAAAATCCCGCATTATTAAAAGCGGATATGGCGTGAAAAATACCATGCCAGCAGGCTTCTGATACGGGCATTTCCTGGGAAAATCGCACGGCGAGTATGGATGCACCCACGCCTTCAATGGTAAAGGTGATGATCAAAATGGTTTTGACAAAACGAATTGATCCGGCTAAGTCCAATGAACTGAGCGCCTCCGCCACCATCATGCGGTTGCGTAGTCCGATGCGTTGTCCCACAGCGATGAGAATGACGGTCGCGAGCATCGCGTACCCTAACCCGCCCAACTGGATGAGTGTCAAAATGACAATCTGTCCGAATAAGGTGAAATCTTTTTCCGTATCCGCCACAATCAGGCCGGTCACCGTTACGGCCGACGTTGCCGTAAAGAGGGCGTCGAGGAAGCTTAATGACTTACCTGGGGTGGTGGCCCATGGGGTCTTCAGTAGAAACGTTCCGATAGTGATCAAAGCAAGGCCGCCTAATGTGACGAGTTGGCCGGCTGATAGTTGTCCGTGGGGAGAAAATCGACCGATCGTGGTGGTTGGGTACCACGAGCCTGGACGAGTCAGAAGTGGTAATGAAGGCAGCATGCAGGCTAAGAAACGAATTCTCCTACCTTCTCACCTGGGCAGATCCGAAACACCCTCGAAATTCAAAGCCGCTGAGCGGAGGCAATCGGGTGAGAAGGCTTCCTCAACACTCTTCTTCATGGCAGTCTCCTTTCGAGGGAAAACAAAGGAAGGACCGCAATGATGGGGCATCTGTTTGCCAACCGTGTTTGAGAAAAACTTTTCCGGTTGGGCGGTCGGCATCAGGCCGCTTGAGTGGACAATCCTTGTTCAAGAAGTTGGACCCGTTCCCCGTGGTGATAAGGCTTGGCCAGGATCGCAAAGGCCCCTGCACGCATGACCTGGTGCTGGAGCTGATCTGACCAACTCGCCGTGATGAGTATAAACGGGATTTTTCGATTCATGGGGGCCTGTCGAAGGACGTGAAGCCGTTGCAGCCCATTCATTTCCGGCATCATATAGTCGGAAAGGATCAGACGAATGGATGGGTGTTGCTGAATAAGAGACAAGGCTTCTCTCCCATTTGCCGCTTCCAGACAGGTATACCCATTTATTTCAAGTCTACGTTTCAGTAGCCAGCGGAGGTCAGATTGATCCTCCACCAGGATTATGGTTTGGTTCCTGGGCAGGATCTGAGAGGAGACCGATGAGTTCGGTGCTCCTAAATCTCTCCAAGGTGTAATTGCCATTTGCATGAAAATAAAAACAAATGCAAGTAACATTCCATCAATATACCTCGAAGGCGGCTTCGGGAGACTAGGAGGCACTCCTAATTGCTGGATATTTAAAGGTATATTCAGAAATGTCAAAAACGGAAGCTGGGAGTGAATGTGACCGCCTTCAAAAGGAAAGAAACGTTGTCTCAAAAGGAGACAAACTGTCTTTTCTGTTGCTTGGATTTTTTCTCCTGAGACGGACTCATCCCGAGGAGTTGGGTTTTTTTGTTTCGCATTATCCTTGAAGATGAGTCGCGGGGATCGACCTGAAGTGCGGCACATAGGCGTTTGTGCCTAAATTTCTCGGTTATGGGGGAGAGAAGGTGCTTGTCGGGCATTGCGCACATGAAGGTTCTGTCAAAGTTCAGGCCCCTGCCAAGAATTGGCAGGGGCCGATTTTTCATTGTGGGGGAAAAACGCTTGCGGATCGTTCTCTGTCACATGAAATAGTCAAAGTCGCTTTCACGACGAGTCCGGCGGCGGAGTGCGAAAATCGCGGCTGGTTCGTCGTTAGGGTCCAAGCGAATGGTGTAGTCACCCCCCACGACTTGATGGCGATAATCTTGAATGAGTTCATGGAGTTGATAGGTGTCCTGTTCACCAATGCCGCATGCTTCAATCGGAATTCGCAGACGTGCCTCGTGGATGGTATAAGGATCCATATTGACGGCGAACAGAAGAATGTCGCTCTTGTCGGCGTTCATTTTTCCATAGAAAAGAATGTGGTCGTTGTCGGATTGGTAGAATTGCAGATTGGTGAAGGTGTGGAGGGCAGGGTGATCCCGTCGGATCTGGTTGATGCGGGTGATATAGTCACGGATGTTTCCCGGACGATCCCAATCCCAGTGCCGGATTTCATATTTTTCCGAATCCTGATATTCCTCGGTTCCCGGAATCGCCTTATTTTCGCAGAGTTCATAGCTATTGTAGATCCCATAAGTCGGGGAGAGCGTGGCGGCCAGCACGAGCCGGAATTTAAAGGCCGGCCGACCTCCCTGTTGGAGAATTTCCGGCAGGATGTCCGGAGTATTCGCGAAAAAGTTCGGCCGGAAATATTCTTGCATTTGAGTCCGGGTTAATTCGGTCAAGTACTCGGTCATTTCTCCTTTGGAATTTCGCCACGTAAAATACGTGTAGGACTGGGTATAGCCGGCTTTCGCCAGGACCCGCATCATTTTAGGTCGGGTGAAGGCTTCTGCCAGAAACAGGACATCGGGATGCTCCAACTGGATTTCCCGAATGAGCCATTCCCAAAAGATCACGGGTTTGGTGTGGGGATTATCCACTCGGAAAATTTTGACTCCATGTTCAATCCAAAAGAGAAGGACCCGCTTCATTTCCTGCCAGATGTCTTGCCAGGCTTGGGAATAGAAATCAAAGCCATAAATGTCTTCATATTTTTTGGGAGGGTTTTCGGCGTATTTAATCGTCCCGTCAGGGCGTTGTTTGAACCATTCCGGATGTTGTGTGACATAGGGATGGTCCGGAGTGGCATTGATGGCAAAATCGATGGCGACTTCCATTCCATGGTCTCTGACGGCTTGTTGGAAATGGTCAAAATCGTTCATCGTGCCGAGAGCCGGCTCGACGGCATCGTGTCCCCCATGCCGACTGCCGATGGCCCAGGGACTGCCCGGATCCCCAGGCTTGGCCTTTAAACTGTTGTTGCGGCCCTTACGGTTGGTCTCTCCGATGGGATGAATAGGGGTGAGATAAAGGATATCGAATCCCATATCCCGGATGGCTGGAAGGCGTTGTTCACAATCTTTAAATGTTCCTCCTTTTCCCGGCACGGTTCCTTCTGAACGGGGAAAGATTTCATACCAGGCGCCATACCGGGCACGCTCCCGGTCGACAATCACTTCCAATTCCTTCTCATAGGTTGACCAGGCAGCCCGTTGTTCGTGTCGGTCGACGAGCGTGGCAACAATCGGATCCAGGGCGATGGCGATCCGGGCTTCCTGGTCGGAAGCCGACTTCCACTTTTCCAACCAGAGTTTCAGCTCGGACTTATCCGGACCTTTCGCCCTGGTCATCGCCTCTTTGACTTGTGCTTCCCCCTCCAATAATTCACTGGAAAGGTCGGGAAGCACCCCATGTTTCTTGGTCAGTTCAATTCTCCAGGTTTCAAAGCTCCTGACATAGGCTCCCACGGAGTACAGATATCGGGTATTTTCTGCAAGGAGAAACGAACCAGCCCATCGGTCATTATCGACATGATGCATGGGGGTTTCCGACCATTCCTTCTGCCCCAGCAATTTGTAACGAAGCACGGCCCCGATGGTGTCGTGTCCTTCCTTGAACACGTCGGCTGTGACGTCCAGGTTCTCCCCGACGATCCGTTTGACCGGATAGCGTCCCCCATCCAGTTCAGGCTCGATATGTTCAATGATCAGGGTTTGTAACGATTTGGGAATTGTAGACATGACGCACTCCTTCGTGTGTGGCTCTTCAAATATTTCTGCAGATAACGATTGGCCATGGTTCCCCGTTAAGAAGGCCTGATAGGTCTGGACGATCGCCATGAGTCGGCCGGGCTCCCGGATCAAGGCTCGATTTGCGAAACATCAGTCCACTTCTAAAATTTGGAGAATGCCATCCAGGGGGATACGCACCCAATTGGGGCGGTTATTGAGTTCATAGCCGAGTTCATAGATCGCTTTTTGAAGTAAATATCCATTCAGCAAAATTTGGATGTCCTCCGATGACGGGGGCAGAATGTCCCGGACTTCTTTGACGGACAGGTACGCCTTGAGGTAGCTGACGCTGACCCATATTTGCCAATAGCGGGCCCAGGGTTCGAGTAGGGAAAAGTCTTCCGGTCGAACGCCCTCGACCAATCCAATAGAGGAGGCCTGCGCCGCGTAATGAAAGGATCGCAACATGCCCGCGACGTCGCGCAAGGGGGATTCCTTGAGTCGTCTGACATTCAACGGCCTGGCCGGTTCGCCTTCAAAATCGATGATGATGAAATCTTTTCCGGTATAGAGCACCTGCCCGAGATGATAGTCGCCATGGCACCGGATGCGGGTGCAGGTGAGTTTCCGGTCCCGTATGGTTAACAGACGTTTGCGTAAACGGCCTTCTCCTTCCAATACGTGTTTCGCAATGGATTGCACCGGATCCTGAAGCCCTTTGACCTGAGTGCGAAGAAGCGGAAAGTTCATGTTAACCGTTCCCAGCATGCTCTGATACAGACCCCTTCGGTAAAAATCCGTGAACGGTTCAGGTTTAAACTCCGGATCTTCGGAATCGGACGCGAGTGCGGCGTGCAGTTCTCCGGTTCGAAGGCCCAACAACCGGGCTTCTTCCAGATAGGGGCCAATCCATTCGCGGGCGCCGGTCGGAATCTCCTCGTCGACCAGGGCCATCAGCGATTTCTGAGGAATTGACGAAGCGGTGATGGCTGTGGGATGGGTGAGCGCTTCTTCCAGATATCGACTGAGTTCATCCAACGTATATTTCCAGGCGTCGCCTTCGTTTTGAATAAATTTCTGTAAGATGCCAAATGTCAGGAGGTCGCCATTGTCCCGTTGATATTCAATGGATCCTGCCAGTGGGGCAATGTGCGGAAACCCTTTATTGGTTAAAAACCGTCCGATTTCAAAGTCAGGATTCACGCCGACTTCGGCCCGGCGGTAGAGTTTTAAAATGAAGTCATGTCCAAACAAGACCGAGGAGTTGCTTTGTTCACCCTTTAACAGGGTTGGTTCAAGCGCGGGGACCTCTTTCAGAAGCTGTCGTCGAAAGATTCTTGTGGCTTGAGTCACCAAATTGCCCGCCGGACCATTAAACCGGCGGTTTCGGGAAATGCTCTCCGCCAGCATTTTTTGAAATTCCCGATCCCACATGGCATCGATAAGCAAGCCTTCCTGTTCACCGTCTTTTATTTTGACGCGCACGCGTGCAAGGGCTGCCGGAGAATCCACCAGGGGGGCCATGCGATCGGCCGGGAGATACTGCAAGGGTAAGAGGTACATCTCCGGTTCACCCTCGGTGTATTCCACGCGGATGAGCGTGAGGACAGCCAAAGGATCTTCCTGTGGCAGAGGGATCGTTTCCGTGATTTCCACAAATTGCATGGTGCGGGCTTTGCCGCCAAACCACCGCCGGCTTTGCAGGTATTGGGGTAATATATTTTCCAGTTTGACCTTTTCCCGTTTCTGGATGAGGTTGTCCCAATCTTTAGAGATCGTGATGGTGGGTAGGCCCTGGTCCGTCTTTCCCTGAGACTCGAGTTGTTTAGATTCAACCGGTTCAAGGGAAAACCAGTAAAAGGCGTGCCCGCTCAGCGTGAGGAGATACGGCAAATCGCCAATGGCCGGAAATTTACTCCGTCCGAACAGGGTCAGGGGACGCCGGCCTTTAAATTCAGCGAGATCAAGCTCAACCCATTGGGCATGCCGGGATAAGTTCACAGCCACCAGAATGGTTTCGTCCTGATACCGCCGGAGGAAGACCAGGACTTTCCGATTGGATGGATGCAGGAATTCAATGGATCCTCGTCCAAAGACCTTATAGCGTTTTCGCAAGGAGACGATGCGTTTCATCCACCAGAGGGGGGACTGGGCATTATTTTGTTGGAGTTCGACGTTGACGGCTTCGTAATGATATTCAGGGTCAATGATAATGGGCAGATACAGTTTTTGCGGATTGCCATAGGAAAATCCGGCATTGCGATCCGCACTCCATTGCATGGGAGTCCGGACGCCGTTCCGGTCCCCTAAATAAAAATTATCCCCCATTCCGATTTCTTCCCCGTAATAGATGACCGGTGTGCCCGGCATTGAAAATAACAGGCTGTACATGAGTTCAATCTTTTTCCGGTCATTGCCCAGGAGCGGGGTCAAGCGCCGCCGGATTCCCAGATTGATTCTGGCCTGCTTATCATGGGCAAAGACGCGGTACATGTAATCCCGTTCTTCATCCGTGACCATTTCAAGGGTAAGTTCATCGTGATTACGTAAAAAGAGCCCCCATTGGCAGGCTTCCGGGATCGCGGGCGTCTGTTCCAAAATATCGATAATCGGAAAGCGATCTTCCATTTGCATCGACATGAACAGGCGGGGCATCAGGGGAAAATGAAAGTTCATGTGACATTCATCGCCCTTTCCGAAATAGGCGGCGGCGTCTTCCGGCCATTGATTGGCTTCCGCGAGAAAAAAACGGTTTTTAAATTTTTTATCGACGTGCGTTCGCAGCGTTTTGAGAAACGCATGCGTTTCCGGGAGGTTTTCACAATTGGTCCCTTCCCGCTCGAAGAGATAGGGCACGGCATCCAGGCGTAAGCCGTCCACGCCCAGTTCCAGCCAGAAATCCAGGACCTCAAAGATCGCCTTTTGCACCTCAGGATTGTCGTAATTCAGGTCCGGCTGATGAGAAAAAAAACGATGCCAGAAATACGCCTTGGCTACGGGGTCCCAGGTCCAATTCGAATGTTCGGTATCTTTAAAAATAATGCGGGTGTCGGAATAGAGATCGGGGTTCTCACTCCACACGTACCAGTTCCGCCATTTGCTGCCGGGTGGGGCTTTTCGCGCGCGCTGAAACCAGGGATGTTGATCCGAGGTGTGATTCACCACTAATTCAGTAATCACGCGTAATCCGCGACGATGGGCTTCCCGGACAAACGCCTGAAAGTCCCGTCGGGTTCCATAGTGCGGATGAATGTTGGTGTAGTCGGAAATGTCATAGCCATCGTCTCGAAGGGGAGACGAACAAAAGGGCAAAAGCCAAATGGCCGTCACACCAAGGTCCTGGAGATAATCGAGTTTTTGGGTAAGCCCTTTGAAATCCCCGATGCCGTCCCCATTGCTATCGCAAAACGCCCGGACATGGAGTTCATAAATAATGGCGTCTTTGTACCAGAGTGGATCATTCTCGAGTGTGTCGACAATCATGGATGAGCCTTTCCTGAATCGGGATATTCAGTTATCGTCCTCGGCCATACACGGTGTGTGCAGCTTCGTTGTGAATCGTGAACTCGGCAATGTCTGGATTGATGGCTGTTCAGCGAGGAGGCTGAACGATGAAAACGAGTATCAAGGGTTTACCATAAAAACCGGTGGAAAGGCCAATTCACTGCTAATGGGAGGAATGAGATTCCTGTATAACCAGGCGGGGAGCAAAGGAAAATTCAGCCAGAAATCTTCGAAGGATCGCTTGTTCCAGGCGTGAGGGATATTGAGTCGGGCAGGGGACGCGGAGTAATAAATTAATGCGGCCTGGCTCAGGCAACTGAATGGTGACCCGTGGTTCAACGGAGGGCGCATCCAGCCATAATTTGCCTTCAAGTTTTTTGAGATATGTCCTCGCCTCATCGATAAACGGGGCGGCCTCTTCTTCTCCGGCCTGCAGCAGGAGACGTTCGGCAGTTTTCCAATCATCATCGGTACTTAGGGGGACAGTCACAATATGAAGGCGGTATTTTTTGGTATAGGTTTCATTGGTTAAGGGGTGATCGAAAATAAAGCTGTTGGGTATGACCATGGCCCGGCCGGTATATTGGTGAGAGGTCTGGCCGGGTCCGATTTCCAACACCGTGGTGGTCAGGGCGTTGTGGTCGACCACATTTCCCCGAATGCCCCCGATTTCAATACGATCCCCCAACGAATAGGCTTTGGTCAGCACCCGGAGCCCTGATCCGCTCAAGCAGTCAATGATTTCCTTGGTGGCCAGGACAAAGGCGACAGCGACGGCAAACACGGAGACAGCAAACGTCTGGAGTTGCGGCGCCCAAATGAAAATCATCCCAAGGATAAACAGAAAGAGCAGACCATTTCTGAGGTTGACCGCCCACCGTCTCCGTGTTTCCACGGAAAGCTCGGTTGACCGGAAAAGACTGTGGTGGATCCCCATCCTGACGATCAGAATGATTAAAAAGAGAAAGAACGTACTCAGGCCATACCGGATGACCATGTCGCCGGTCGTACCTACAATTGGTTCCACGTGTATTTCCCTCTGACCATTGTGTAAATGAGATGCGTTGATATCAACGGGGGAAGCTTGAGAGTCTCAGCCATCATCCGGAATCTGACCGATTGAGAAAAAGGCGTATGGCCAGGAATTGGCAGATGAAGGAGAAAGAGGATCACAATCTCACGGTTCAGGGTAAAAACGAATGAGCACGAATCGTCACTAGACAGATCAGTTTAGAAATGACAACCAACCTTCTCAAATCATACTGTATTTGTTCTCCTAATCAAAGGGGTTGGCAGGATTCACGGTGCTTCAGGACCATTTCTCCTTTCACGGCCCTGGAAGAAGAGGCCCCCGTTGGTCAGACGAAGCTCCTCGAGGTGGCGGTGGACTGAAAGAAGGAGTGGAGAATCTCTGTCTGACTTCGAAGATTTCTGTTTTTCTTCCTGGGTCAGAGAGAGGGCTTGCTGGGCATCCGTTTGAGCCAACATGATTAATCTGGTGGCCATAGAATAATCTCGAGCCCAGAACATTTTTCTGGATTGTTCATGAAATTCTTCTTCTCCGATCGTCAGCTCACTTTCCGCTAAACTGTAGAGATCAGGTGCGAAGGTCAAGGCGCCTTCTCTCCTGGCATGTTCCACCGCTTGACGGGCTTTCTGTAATTCGTGGATCGGCGGGTCCTGACAGCCGGTCAACAGGACACTCAAGCAGAACAAGGCCATACATATTCCCGCAGGGGAACGCCTCTGAATGCTCGGCATGAATTTCCATATGGTGGGGGTCTCTTTTCGCAAAAATGGGACCTTGCTTTTGAACGTTTCCTTGGGGGAGGCCGGGAGTGATTTTCCTTGTAATCACTGGCTGACAAAGCAAATCCTACGCCAATATGGAATGATAAATAAGGGTTGGTAGATGCCGGATTTTTCAACTATTTTTCATGAAAGGGTCCCGGTGGGCCGGACAGTTTGGCTCATTGTTGGACCCTTTGTCCCGGTCCGGTTTTTGAGGGAGAAGGAACACAAGGTATAGTGGTAATCCTTCCGGGAATGACCCGCGAGGCGTTGTTTCGGTGGACCTGAGCTAGGCGGCTCAGATGGAACGTTTGATCATTCCTCTACCTTGGAGAATGTTGATGAGATGTCCGCAGATCCTTTTGCCAGAATGTTTTTCTTATTTGCAGATACCCGACCTATCCAGGAATTTTTGGTGATAAGGGACATGCACGTATGACGAAATCCATTTTTCAGAAAAAGGTGCTGATGTCGCTCCTCCTCATAGGCATCTTCTCCCATGGCGCAACAGGAGGAGAATTGCCGGTACAGGATCATCGACTCGCCCCGTGCCCCGACAGTCCAAATTGCGTATCCACTCTTAGTGATTCGGAAACCCATGCGATCGCACCGTTTCGTTATAACAAGACGATGGCTGAGGCCAAAGCGGTATTGAAACACATCATCGGTGAAATGAGTCGCACCGAGTTGGTTCAAGAAGAGGAGGGCTATCTTCATTACGAAGTCAGAAGTTTCCTGTTTCGCTTTGTGGATGATGTTGAGCTGCTGTTTGATGAGGACACGAAGACCATTCATTTCCGGTCGGCATCCCGGGTGGGCTATTCCGATTTTGGAGTGAATCGGAGTCGGATGGAAGAAGTTCGAAGAATGGTGGAGGGTAAGCTCTAAGTTTTGGCTAATGCAGGCGAGATCGGGTGTGGGAACAGGACATGGTTTGAAATAGTCAGCAAAATCATCTTTTCTTGAGGTTCTTCACGACCGGGTTTTCCTTATCTGCTTCCCCATCCTCTCTTCGATTCAGTGGAGCTAAACATCCAGGCGCCCCCATGACCTCAGGTGTCTATGGTTGAGTCCCTTTCAATCTATTTTGCGAAAGGTGTGCTGACAAACCATGATCAACGAGCGAGTCAAGCATACAAAATACCGTCTTTTCAGGGCGAACTTGGGGAGGGAATGGGAGCAGGGTGATTGGCTATACTTTTTAATAATTCATCTATTCATTCATTTTCCTAATCAAGGGGGAATAGGGCATGAGTAACTATTTTGGTCACCTCTATCGTTTTCTTATAAGGCTGTGGATAGCACCGGCAATCGGCCACTATCTCTTGCCCGTCACTGTTGCAGAAGGGGACATCAGTGAAAGCCAGAAGCAGCAGCATCCCTTCCAGGCATTCCAGGGCCTGTGTATCGCCATGGTCATGGGCGGGTTTCTCACGGGATGTATAACCGATGCCACGGTGGATTTGACCAAAGCCCCGTTTGATGCCTCCACCGAGCTGACTGACGCCTCGACAGAATCGATTACCAGATTGACCGATGGAACCAGCCAAGCGACAACCGACCTCACCGAGCCCACCAGAGAATTTCTCTCCAGCACGACCCCCGGAGCGTGGTTCAATGCCGATGGCATGCTTAATCCTGACCATAAAAAGATCGCGTTTGTGGTCGTCAACTTCGATAATTTGCAAGAGGATATGGCCAGAGGATCCGGAGAATACCTGGTCTCTCTTTCTAAGTTAATGGGCGTCCCTCCGGACTCTCGAGACAGTTTCCTGCAATCCGCGCAACGCCAACATGCCTATATTTTTGATGAGAGCCCATCCCGTCCGGAATCGTTTAGACGCCTGATCAAAACGTTACGCGTGACGTCATCCTACTCGTAGGGAAGGAAGATCATATCTAGAGGGCCTAGAAAGGCTGAGCGTGTCTCCGCATGGTCTTGAACACGGCGGTATCGTTTTCGTCTGATTCTCGTTTTCATTTCGCACAAAGGGGTAGGACATACCATTCGACGTTCATTATCCGGACCACTCCGTCACTTCTGAAGTCCGCTCTCTGTTATAAAAATTCCTAATGGTACATCCGCTTTGGTTCGACGCCTGCCGGCTGGCTTCAAGGAGGGACGTTCTTCTCAGCCAGCGGGCCTTGTTTGAGCCCTTCGAACACTCAGGACAAGCCTGGCGAGTTGGTCCGCTCTTCCCATTTGGGCTCCCCTGGCCTGGTGGCATGACCGAGCAGTGCAACCGGCACCGGAGAATAGGTGGGCAGTGTGTGAGCGCAGCGAGTTTGCCCACCGCCGGTGTCGGTGAACCGCGGAGGGCACCCGGAGGGTCATGCCACGGCCAACATGGTTTTGGGTCCTTTTGCCGAAACAAAAGGACCTCGTCGTACGGGGGCGAAACCCCGGAATCGATCTTCTTCACTCCACATTCCTACAGTCCAAGCTTTTTCCTGGAAGTCCCTAAACTGTTCGTCTCCTAAGGATCCGACGCCTGCCGGCTGGCCCCCAAGGAGGGACGCTCTTCGCATCTTGCGGGCCTTGTGTGAGCCCTGCGAGTTGGTCCGCTCTTCAAAATGTTCGCGTCCCTCCTCTTCAATAAGGCCAGACGGGGCGTCAGTGGTTTTGGGTCCTTTTGCCGAAACAAAAGGACCTCGTCGTTCGGGGGCGAAACCCCGGCCTCTAAAAATCAAGTCCCACAAGAACCCGCAGAGAACAGTGAATCATTCTGAACAATCAGGACTGTGGGAAGGGGTCTGGGAGTATGGGTGAATGCAAAAACTGCTCTTCGCTTTGTTTTGGCAGGATCAATCTGCTCCGAGACGAATCCCGGCACTGTGTTCCTACTTGACGTAGATGACTCCAGGTAAGTCCTTCAGGTCCGCGTCGCCCGTAACCACTTGCGCGTCCTGATCTTTCGCGGTGGCGTAGATGATGGCATCGGCCATGGCCAAGCCGTGCATTAAGCTTAAATCCGCCGCCAAATAGGCGATAGATTCCGTGAGCTGAACGACATGGCTCGCACTGAGTTGTCCCGAAAGCAATAATGCCGTCTCTTCTCCCTTTTCCCGTTTGATTTTTTTGTACACTTCATAGAGGACGATGGTTGGGATAATGCGGTCATGCCGGGAGGTAAAATAGGTCGCATAACGTTCGGCGAGTGGGCCTTCGGTGAAGAACTCAATCCATCCGCTGGAATCCATCAGGATTTTCACAGCCGGTCCTGCTTTTCACGAAGGCCTGTCTTGGACATTCCCTTGAGTGATCCCTTGAGATTTTTGAGTGGTACTTCCGGCACCAGGGTAATGACTCCTCCTTTTTCTACCACCTGTAAACGTTGTTGAGGACTCAGGTGAAGCTTTTCCCGTACTTCCTTGGGAATCACAATTTGGAATTTTGGTGAAATCGTGGTTGTGGCCATCCAATTGCCTCCTTACGAAGTGATGATCGATCATGCTATCGTCATACCGCCAGTCAGTCAAGGGTTGATTCTGGCCCTGGAGGGCCGAACCCCCGCATCTCAATAGAAATTTTACAGCACTAAGGCCGTTGATTCGTGAACTGGCTTCAGCGGCGAGCGAGAAGGCAGGGAACGCCCTTGGCCTGTCTGCCGTAGCCTTGGCGAAGGCTGGCGGCTTTTTTCAGGAAACGCACGATCCATGACGAACATCCTCTTTGACTTCACGATCACTCAGCTACTCCTCGTGGGAGTCCTGTTTATCTGGACAGGGTTTGTACGCAGCGGGCTTGGGTTCGGTGGTGCGGCGCTCGGACTACCACTCATGCTGTTTCTCTATGACCAACCACTCTTTTGGTTGCCGGTCATCGGATCGCATCTCCTGTTTTTTTCGGCTCTGACCTTACATACCGGTATTCACGATGTGGATTGGCCCTATTTGCGGCACGCCACGCTGTTTGTCATCCCCACGACCTTGATTGGTGTGTTCGGCCTGATTACGTTGCCGACTGAGTGGCTGCTCATCTTTATTTATGCCATCTCACTCGCGTATGGATTGATGTGGCTCTTGAATCTTTCCATCAATAGCAAGAAGAGTTGGAGCGACAGGCTGTTGCTTGCGCTTGGTGGGTATGTGGCGGGAACGTCACTGACCGGTGGACCACTGATGGTTGCGGTCACCATGAAAAATGTCGCGACCAATCAACTCCGTAACACGTTGTACGTTCTCTGGTTTACCATCGTCACGATTAAAATGAGTACCTTCGTGATACTCGGAGTCGAGCTGCATCTGCTCACCGCCCTTACGCTCCTTCCCATCGCAGCCATCGGCCATGTGATCGGACTCAAATTTCATGATGCGATTTTGAAAAACGATCAGTGGTTCAAGCAGGTCATAGGAGGCATGCTTGTCCTCATCAGCGGATTGGGATTAATGAACAATCTGGCCTAAGACAGCCTGCTCATGGGTGACCCCCCAGGAGCATTATCTAGGGGTTCAACAAAGTGGGGCGACCAAACTCGCGATGCCTGGCCTGAGGCATGCCGAAGGGCTCAAACTTTTCCCCCAGAAGAACCCGCAGAGAAAAGTTAACTATTCTAAATTTTGCGGAAGGTTGGAAGGGAGTTGGGAGTAGGTGTGAATGCAAGGCCGGAACTCAAGTATGAACATTTCGTCTGTATTCCGACGCCTGCCGGCTGGCCCCAAGGAGGGACGCTCTTCTCCGCTAGCGGACCCTGTTTGAGCCCTTCGACAAAGCCCAGGGCAGGCTCTGCGAGTTGGGCCGCCTTCTTCAGAGTT